>CBJNAR010001032.1:0-1845 GCA_966434075.1 uncultured bacterium | reverse complement strand
GGGGGGCCGCGGCTTCGCGCTGCCGCACCGGGTGCCGTGCCCGCCCGCCGCGGCCCGCAACGAGGTCGAGTGGTACCTGGATGTAGTGCGCGCGCTGGGCGTACCGGTCGAACCGGCCACGCGCACCGAGTTTTACCCCACCCCCGCCGACACCGCCGAAGCCGGCGCCGCCCTGGCCGCCCTGCACCTCGATCCCGCCCGCGACTGGCTGATCGCCCTGCACACAGGCGGCGGCAGCAACCCCGGCATGCGTATGCCGGCCAAGCGCTGGGCGCCTGCCCGCTGGGCCGCCGTGCTGGCCCGTCTCCTCACCACCTATCCGCAGGCCCAGGTGCTGCTGCTGGGCGCGGCCGGCCCCGACGACCAGGCCGCCGCCGCGCAGATCCGGGCGGGTGTGCCGGCAGAGCAGGCGGGTCGTATGCACGACCTGACCGGATGCTTCGGCTGGGGGGCGCTGGGGGCGCTGGCGGCCCGCTGCCGCCTGTTCCTGGGGCCGGACACCGGGGCCATGCACCTGGCCGTGGCGGCGGGCGCGCCGGTGGTGGCCGTGTTCGGGCCGTCCGACCCGCGCCGCTACGCGCCCTGGGACCCCGGCGGGCGCAGCCGGGCCGTGGGCGGCACGGCGGGCGGCGTGGACCTGGCGGCGCGCGCCGCGCAACTCGCCGGCGTGGCCTTCAACGAGATCGCCCCGGTGGATGCCGTCTGGGCGGCGGTGCAGGATGTCCTGGGGCCGCCGCCCGACTCCCGCGCCGGGTAGGAGCGCGCCGATGCGGATTGTCACCTGGAACTGTTGCCACGGCCCGTACGCCACCAAGGCCGCCCACGCGCTCGCCCTGGGCGGCGATATTACGGTGCTCACCGAGTGCTCGCGGCCCCTTGACGCAGACAGCCCCCAGCGGCGCTGGTTTGGCGTGGAAGGCCGCTGGGGCATCACCGTGCTGGCGACGGAGCTGTACCGGCTCGACCCGCTGCCCCAGGTGCCCGACCTGCCGCACTATGTGATCCCGGTGCAGGTGTCGGGGCCGGTCAATTTCCTCCTGATCGCGGTCTGGACGTGGCCGGAGCCGAGCTACGTTCGCGTGCTGGAGCGGGGCTTTACCGCCTACGCGGACCTGATGCGCGCGCAACCCACGGTGGTGGCGGGCGATTTCAACAGCAACAGCTTCTTCGACAGGCCGCGGAGCGCCCTCACGCACTCCACCATCGTGGCGCAACTGGCCGAGTACGGGCTGGTCAGCAGCTATCACCACTTCTTCGGCGAACCGCAGGGCGGCGAAACCCGGCCCACGTTCTACTTCTACCGCAAAGCCGATCAGCCCTTTCACATCGATTACTGCTTCGTGCCGCACGCCTGGGGCGACCGGCTGACTAACGTGGCCGTCGCCCCGTTTGCCGAGGGGCCGGCGCTGAGCGATCACCGCCCGGTCACGGTGGATGTCGCGCTTTAACCGCCCCGCCGTGGTGGCCGGCGCCCGATTTGATTGACGCTGTCTCGTAGCATGGGGTACAATGGATCACATCCGTGACACGCGGATGCCGGATCTCGATATTCGATGCTGAAGAGGTAGCTGCACCATGCGCGGGACGCCGCCGGTCCGCAAACCCCCCCGTCGTAGCCTCGCGGATGCGATCCGCGCGTTTCAGGCCGGGGTGCCGGGCGCGCTGGAGCCGCCCGCGTTATATGCGGCGGTGGTGGCGGCGGTCGCGACGAGCCTGGGCGACCCGCCCGTGGCCCTGTTCCTGGCCGGTCCGCACGGCGGCGATTTTCTGTGGCAGGCGGGGACGGGCCTTGCGGCGGATCTGGGCACCGGCCACGCGCAGGCGTCCGCGGCGGAGATCTTCGCG
>CBJNAR010001031.1:0-1847 GCA_966434075.1 uncultured bacterium | reverse complement strand
TGTGCTGGCCCTGGCCCGCGAGGCGGGCCTCGACTACCCGGTGAGCCGCTTCAACGACGTGTCCGACCGCGTGCCGCACCTGGCGAAGGTCTCCCCGGCCTGGGACGGCCCGCGCCAGTGGCACATCCAGGATGTCCACGCGGCGGGCGGCGTGCCCGCGATCATGGCCGAGCTGGCGAAGAAGCCGGGCGTGCTCAACCTCGACGCGCCGACGGTCACCGGCGGCACGCTGGGCGAGAACCTGCGCGATGTCGAGAACCGCAACCCGGAGTGCATCCGCCCCATCGCCGACCCCCATTCGGAGCGCGGCGCGCTGAGCGTGCTGTTCGGCAATCTGGCGCCCGAAGGCTCGATCGTCAAGGTCGGGGCCGTGGACCAGCACCAGATGACCTTCCGCGGCCCTGCCCGCGTGTTCGAGGGCGAGGAAGCGGCGACCGATGCCGTGCTGAACGGGCGCGTCCACCCCGGCGACGTGATCATCGTGCGCCAGGAAGGACCGCGCGGCGGCCCCGGCATGCGCGAGATGCTCAGCCTGACCAGCATGGTCAAAGGCATCCCCGAACTGAGCAGCACCACCGCGCTGATCACCGACGGGCGCTTCAGCGGCGGCACGCGCGGCCTCTGCATCGGGCACGTCTCGCCCGAGGCCGCCGAGCAAGGCCCCATCGGCCTGGTGCGCGACGGCGACATGGTCCAGATCGACCTGGGCGCGCGGCAAATGAATGTCGAAGTTTCGGACGAGGAATTGGCGGAACGGCGCAAGGGGTGGCAGGCCCCCGCCCCGAAGTATGAGCGGGGCTGGCTGGCGCGCTACACCCGGCTGGTGACCAACGCCAGCAACGGCGCCGTGCTGGTGTAGCACGGCCCCGATACGGACCCGGTAGGAGGTTTGTAATGACTGAAAAGCGAACGGGCGCCCAGATCATGTGCGAGGCGCTCATCCGTGAAGGCGTGGAAGTCATGTTCGGCATCCCCGGCGGGGCGATCATGCCGTTCTACCACGCCATGTGGGAGTACCGCGACCAGTTGCGCCATGTGCTCTGCCGCCACGAGCAGGGCGCCGGGCACGCCGCCGAGGGCTACGCCCGCTCGACCGGCAAGGTCGGCGTCTGCATCGGCACCAGCGGCCCCGGCACCACCAACCTGGTGACGCCCATCGCCGACGCCTGGATGGACAGCACGCCCCTGGTGGCGATCACCGGGCAGGTGTCCAGCGCCGTGCTGGGCAAGGACGCCTTCCAGGAGACCGATATCACCGGCATCACGATGCCCATCACCAAGCACAACTACCTGGTGACGCGGGCCGAGGACCTGCCCTACGTGTTCCGCGAGGCGTTCCATATCGCCTCGACCGGGCGCCCCGGCCCCGTCCTGATCGACATCACCAAGGACGCGCAGCAGGCGCAGGTCGTTCCCAACTGGGACGTGACGCTCGATCTGCCGGGCTACAAGCCGACCTACCAGGGCAACCGCAAGCAGATCCGCGAGGCGATCAAGCTGCTGACGGCGGCGCAGAAACCGCTGATCATGGCCGGCAACGGCGTGATCATGGCCGAGGCCACGCAAGAACTGCGCGCCCTGGCCGAGCGCACCGGCATCCCCGTGGTGACGACGCTGCACGGCCTGGGGTCGTTCCCGGAGGACCACCCGCTCAGCATCGGCATGCCCGGCATGCACGGCTGGGTCCACGTCAACCGAGCTATCCAGCAGTGCGACGTGCTGTTCAACATCGGCGGGCGCTTCGACGACCGCGTGACCGGCAAGGCCAGCACCTTCGCGCCCAACGCCAAAGTGATCCACGTCGACATCGACCCGAGCGAGATCGGCAAGAATGTTAAGGTCACAGT
>CBJNAR010001030.1:0-1847 GCA_966434075.1 uncultured bacterium | reverse complement strand
TCGCCCATGGGCGGCACCGGGGTGGCCGTGGGCCGGGCGCCCGGCGCGGGCGTCTCGACGATGGGCGGCGGCAGGTTCGGGTCTTCCGTGGGCACCGCGTCGGCGGTGATGGTGCGCGACGCCTCGCCGGTATCGAGCGAGACCCACTGGTTACCCTTGAGCACGTCGAAGGCGATGATGGGATGGATCTCCCAGATGGTGCCGCGCGTCTTGCCGAGCTGTTCGGGGTGTTCCTGGTCCATCAGCAGCCAGCCGCTGATGCGTACCTTGGTCTGGCCGTCCACCAGCGGGCGCACGCGGCTGAAGGCCCAGCCGGGGTGTTCGGCGCGCACGCGCGGCGTGATCTCGGCCACGATGGACTGGTTGCGGTCCTTGCTGGGGTCGTCCACCACCCAGAGGTGGTTGTCCACGTCGTCCGCCGAGTGGCAGTTGCAGGACTCCGGCCCCTGCTGCTTGGCGCCGGCCAGCCAGCCCTCGATCTGCACGGGGATGCCCTCATACTGGGCCACGGCCACCGCGTCGTCGCGGGTCCAGTTGGCGCGGTTCCGGCGCTCGACCCCCTTGGGCCACTGCAGGTCGAGCAGGCTGCTAAGGGCCACGGGATACCAGGGCGCCGAATCGGTGCGGTTTTTGCGGATGTTGAGTTGCGGGTCGCCGCCGTCGCCGATGGCCGGGCAGCCCTGGTAGGTGGTGGGCGGCGGCGGAGGTTTCGGCGCGTTGACCGGGATTCCGCCTCCCGGATTGTTTACCACGCTGCTGCCGGGGTTGGGTTCCAGGCCGCGGGTGCCGCTGTTCGCCAGGGTGGCCGTGGGTAGGGTGGGTGAAAGCTGGCTGGGGGCCGGCGGATTTTGCGGGCGGGTGATCACCACGATAACGAGGAAGAGGATGAGCAGCACAGCAATGGTCACGGCCGTTCGGCGGTTCATGGACGGTATCCTTTTTCCCCGGCGATGCGGAATCGCCGGAGCGCGATGGCGGAACGAGGCCGCGGCAACGTGGGCCGGCCCGGCGAGGCCGGCGGCTGGACTGAAATCCCGTGCGCAGGCACGATTGCCCCTATTCTATGCTGTGGAGCAGCGTGTGTCAATTGGCGCGGCGGCGGCCCAGCCGGGCCAGGGTCCAATACATGCGGAAGGTATAGTAGGCCAGGGCCAGCGAGAGCAACAGGCCCAGCGGGCCGTCTTTCCAGCCCTGCAGCGTGATGAACCGGCGGCGGAACTCGCGCCGGGGCTGCAGGATGAAGTTACGCGGTTTGGCGCGGATGCCGCGGGCGTGCTGGGCGCGGGCTTCGTAGTCCGCATAGTAGCGCTGCTTGGCCGCGAACTGGCGCCAGGTGGCGTAGTTGTAGTGGATCAGCGGGGCCTGGAGCCGGGCCTGCCGGTCTTCGGGGATCAGCGGTAGCTCATGCACGGCGCGAGCTTCGTCGTAGCGGGCGAGATCGCGGCGCAAGAGGCGCATCTGGTAGTCGGGCCACCAGCCGGTGTGGCGCACCTCGTGGCCGAACATGAACGTGCGCCGGGCCACCCAGTAGCCCGCGCAATCGCCCGGCGCGGCCAGGGTGGCCGGGATCTCGCGCGCCAGTTCGGGCGTGACGCGCTCGTCGGGGTCTAGGAATAGCACCCAGGCGCCCCGAGCCAGCGCCAGCCCGCGATTGCGCTGCGCCGAGAAGTTGACGAACTCCGAGCGGTAGACGCGATCGGTGGCCCGCCGGGCCACGACTTCGACCGCCGGCGTGGCCCGCGCATCGAGCACGACCACCAGTTCACCGTCGGGCGGGGCCAGCAAGGAGGTCACGCTCTCGATGCAGGCGGCGAGATGGTCGGCTTCGTTGATCGCCAGGATGACGA
>CBJNAR010001029.1:0-1848 GCA_966434075.1 uncultured bacterium | reverse complement strand
CGACCCGCTCGATGTGGTGCGGGCGATCACACTCTCGCAGGCCACGGTACGCAAGATGAAGCAGAATCTGGTCTGGGCCTCGATCTACAACCTGCTGGCGATCCCGGTGGCGGCCGGCGTGTTCTACCCGGCGTTCGGCATCATGCTGCGGCCCGAGTGGTCCGCCCTGCTCATGGCGATGTCGTCGATCATCGTGGCCGTCAACGCGGTGTCGCTTAAGCGCGTGGAGGGCGACCTGGCCCGGCCCGCCGGGGTGCCCGTGGGCCCCGCCCCCCAGCCGGCGGGCGGGGCTACGTGAGCGCGCGGGAGTGCTGCCCCGCGCCGGGCGATGGGGGCTATCGGGATGCGTCGTTCGTGGTTTGATTTTCGGGGATATGTTGCCTTGTCGCAATCCCATGCCTGGTGCCGCACCGGTTCTGCACCCTCGCCGGTTGTGGTATACTGCGGCGGGAGCCCTCTTTGACAACATGCGCCGGCCTGCGGCGGGGAACCCCCGCCCGTGCGGCGCCAATCGCGGGTTGGCCCGCCGGATCAGGAAGGAGCAGCAGATGCGATACTCACTCCGATTGATCCCGATGGTCATGCTCGTCCTCCTCAGCGCGGGGAGCCTAGGGCCACGGGCCGCCGCCGCCCCGCTCCTGGCCGGGTGGCAACCCACGGCGCTCGCCACCGCGCATATCGCCGGTGTGACCATGGTACCCGCCGCGCCCTATACCCTGTATGCCGCCGGGGACGGCGTGTACCGGTCGGACGACGGCGGGGTCTCCTGGACCCCGCTCACGACGGCCTTCTCCGCGGCGGAAGTGCAGGTGGCCCCATCCAACCGCCAGGTTCTCTACGCGGCCACCGGGGAGGGATGCGCGAGCGGCGCGCCCGGCACACTCTGGCGCAGCGCGGATGGCGGCGCGACCTGGCAGCCGCGCACCGGGGGGCCGGCCTCGCTGGTCGTCAGCGCGACGGATGCCGGCGATCTGCTGGGCATCGGCTGTACCGGGGTCTACCGCAGCGGCGACGGCGGGCAGCACTGGACCCTCCTCCCCGGATCGGGCGTGCCCAACTTTGACGGCCACCTGCTGGTGGGCGGGCGCAATGACCCCGCCTACCTCTACGCCGTCTTCGCCTCGGAGGGCGGCACCCCGGCCATTGCCCGCAGCACCGACGGCGGCCAGACCTGGCAGACCCAGGTGCTGGCGGATTGGCCGGGGCCGGGTGACCTCGCCGTCGATCCACAAGATGCGCGGCAGGTGAGCTTTGTGAGCTTTGCGGGCTACGCCGTATCCACCGATGCGGGCGCGACCTGGACGGCGCGCAACACGGGCCTACCACGGGCCGGCACCTTCTATCAGTTGAGCACGGTGGCCCACGACCCGGCCACCGGCACGTGGTATCTGGGCAGCGGCGATCCCACCCAGCCGCGCGGCGTCTTCCAGCGCCGCGCCACCCCGGCCTGGACGGCGGTGGCGCCCGCGCCCGGCGGGGAGGCCATTAGCCGGTTGGTGTTCGTTCCGGCCGGGGCTGGGCCGGCGCTGCTGGCCGTCACCGGTACGGGCGCCCTCTACCGACTGGCGTTGTCCGGTGCGGGCGGCCTGCCGGGGATGCCGCGCACCGGGGGCGGAGGCGCCGCAGCAGGTGCGGAGTGGGCGCTGCTCGGCGCCGCCCTGCTCGGTGTGGGTCTGTGGCTGCGCCGGCGCGCGGGCCGGCACCTCCGCACGCGGACCTGACCAGGGCGCTCCCGCGGCATAGCGGCGCCGGCGCAGGGGATGGGCGTGCGGCGTGCGCGTCCACGCGTCCCCTGCGGCCAGGGCGGCCCCATCGGGGCCGGCGGCCATCCGCTATGGCGGATAGCTG
>CBJNAR010001028.1:0-1858 GCA_966434075.1 uncultured bacterium | reverse complement strand
AGACGATCCGATGCTGGTCGAGCTGGACGAACCGGGCCTCGATGCGGACGATCTGCCCACCGATCTGGCCGCCAACAGCCTGCTCGATTTGCAGTATCTCTACAGCGCGCAGGGCGCCGACGGCGGCTGGGGGCCCTGGCCGGGCGCCCCCTCCGATCTACGCACCACGCTGGCTGTGGTGGACGCCCTGCAGCAGTTCGGCGCGGAACCCGACGGCGCGCTCGATATGCCCACGGTGGCGCGCGGCATGGCCTGGGTGCAACGGGCAGCTGTCTTGCCCGTCCTGCCGGGGGCCGCCGTCGACCCGGCGCTCGATCCCGCGGTAGCCGATGCCACGGCGCGGGCCATCTATCTACTGGCGCGCAACAACCAGGCCGATACCACCACCGTCAACCGGCTGCTGGCGGCGGAGCCGCGGCTGGGGCCGCGTAGCCGCGCCTACCTGGCCCTCATTCTGACGCAAACGGGCCGGGCCGAGGAGGGGCGCTTGATCGTGGCCCGGCTCGCGGCGGCAGCCGACACCAGCGCCGACCCCATCGTGCTCGACGCGCTGCTGACCGCTGATACCACCGGGGTGCGCGGTCCCGTGGGCGACATCGCCCGCGCGCTGCTGGGCGCCCGCGTGGGGCCCGTCTGGGCCACTGCCGATGAGACGGCGGCGGCGGTGCGCGCGCTCAGCCACTACGCCGCGGCAGTACCCGAAACGGCGACCGCGGGCAGCTATCGCATCCTGGTCAACGGCCAGTTGGTGCGCGAAGTGGCCGCGGGGCCCGCGGCGACCAACGGCGGGCGCACGCGGCTGACCGTGTCCGGTGCCCGGCTGCATTCGGGCACCAATACCGTGCGCCTGGAGACGAGCGGGGCGCGGCTCTATTACAGCCTGCGCGTGCAGGCGCCGCTGGCCGCGAGCGAGCATCCCATCACCACCCGCCAGAGCGACAGCGCCCCGCTGGGCCTGCTGCGTGTGTACGAGCCGCTGGCACCGTCCGCCGTACACGTGGCGCTGACGATGACCGTCGGCATCCCGATGGGGCCGATGCGCCTGGACGACCCGCTGCCCGCCGGGCTGGCGCGGTTGCCGGGGCTGCGCTTCGTGCGCCTCGACGGCCCGCCGGACGCGCCCATCGCCGTGGACCTCGCGGACGCCATCCAGGCGGTGGACCACATGCCCGACGGGCGCGGGCTGCGCGTGTGGTTCGGCCCGCTGCCCGCGGGCAAGTACGCGCTCTCGTATGATGCCGCCATCATCACCCTGGGCAATTACACAGCGCTGCCTGCCCTGCTGCAAACCGAGGACGACCTTGACATGTGGGTCCGTTCGGGCAGCGATAGCCTCTTGCTCGACCGGTAGCGCACCTCCGGCACGGGCCTGTTTGAAACCGGTCCCTACATCGTCGGGTCGGGCACGGGCCGGTTTGAAATCAGCCCCTACAGCGCGATAGGGGGTCGCAGAGTAGCCTCCCGCCCGGCAGCCCCGCAGGCCGACTCCCGACAAATCGAGAGCAGGTGGTATAATGGGCGCGAGTTATGGCGGGCGGCCCGGTGCCTGGGCGCCCGTCTGAGAAGCCGCGCGGCCCACATCTGCCCGGAGCGGCGCGATACCGGCAAGCCGCCGCGATCACCTGGGCGCGCCGCGCCGGGCCGGTTCATATGCATATCCATACGGGGCGCGCCCCGGCGCGCTTCCGGCTGTCAGGGAGGAATCATGGAGCAATTTATCGTCGAAGGCGGGTATCCCCTGCGGGGGGTGCTGCGCCCGGCGGGGAACAAGAACGCGGCGCTGCCGATGTTGGCGGCGGCCCTGTTGACCGATGAGCCCGTCGTCTTGCAGAATGTGCCGGAGATTGACGATGTCCGG
>CBJNAR010001027.1:0-1866 GCA_966434075.1 uncultured bacterium | reverse complement strand
CGGAGTGACGCTGAGCATGTCGTCCTGGGGATCTATCCCGCGATCCAGCGGTTCTTGTGAGTACGGTCCGAGTCTGGGTCTGGTATTCTTGCCCAAAGCCGACCGGGCTGCTCCCGTAGTCCGGCGCACGGGGCGCCGCCGGTCGCGAGGATGCAGCCCCGGCCGCACTCCTTCGCGGGCGGCCAAAGAGCCAGGCGGCGCTTGTGTTGGCGTAGCGGAGGGCGACCACACCAACCCGCTGGCCGATACGGTCGGCGTCAAGCGGCCGATCACGTCCTGGCAAGCACGCACCACCCTGCGTTCCGCCGCCGGCGTTGGCGCGCCGGCCGGCGCTGCGTCTGCTCACAATCTTTGCATCGGGGCCCCGCCCGCGGAACAGCGCCGGGGCCTGCGGCCGTCCACATCCCCGACAGTAATATGCGTCTCCGCGCTTCACCTGCTCCGCACCGGAGGTCGTATTTGCTACGCAGTTCTCATCGCGTATAGCCGCCCCCTGGCCCGCGGCGCGGAGCAGGCCGTAACGCGAGCGGTTAGGCAGGTGGTAGCCGCCACTGGGCGGGCGGTAGAGCGCGCAGCGCGGGCGCCGCCGCCCTACCGCATCCGGCCCGACGGCCTAGAGATCGTGCACGCCAGGCGGGTATCGTAGACCAGGAACCGAATCCGCTAGCTCCGCAGCCGGCTGGGGCGCACTCCGCGGCCAGTGTACCGGCGGGCGCCGCGCCCCCGGCCCCCGGGGATCCCACCGCGGCCAGCGGTTCCGGTGGGGTGAGTCAGGGCGGGCTCGCCAGCATCATCACCACCACCGTCCAGACCACCAACCGGGGCACGCGCACGGTCAGCATCCCGCCGGCTTGCGTCCAGGGAACGGCGAGGGGCCGGCCCTGGTTTGCATCCGGGGAGATCAGCAGCACCCGGCGCACCGCGGGCAGATCCGAGACAGCCAGCTCCAGGTCGCCCAGCCCCGCAGCCGGAGTACGTAAGGCGTTCCAGTGTGTGTCGGTTTGATCGGCGAGGTTGATCAGATGCACGAGGTGATAACCGGGCTTGCGCCGCGCCAGGGTCCAGAGCGCGCCCGCCTCCGGTTGCCGGCTCACGCGCACCCCCGTGACCGTCATCTGCAGTGGGGGCCCGTCCGCGCCGCCGGAAGGCGCGGACGGGCAACCTTGGAGTTCGGGAGCGGTCAGAAACTCCTCATAGCGCACCAGGAAATCGTAATACGTGCGCATCTGCCGGGCGAAGGCCGGGCGCATCGTCGCATATTTGGGATAGTAGGGATCGCACAGGATGCCGGCGCACTCGCCTAGCAGCAGGTGAAACCCGCCCGCCGCGGCGATCGCCGCCGTCGCCAGCAGGGCGGCGGCCTCCGCGCCGGGCAGTGTCTCGGGACCGGCCGCGGCGAAGGGCGCCAGATAGGCGGCCAGGATCACCTGCTTGCCGGCGCTCAAACGTCGAGCGTCGCGGATCAGCCGCACCAGGTCGGCGTAGTCCTCATCCGGCGGCCAGACCTCGATATAAACCGCGTCCTGGGTGGTGGGGGCCACCGTTTCGACCGGCCAGTTGCCGACGGCGTTAAAGATCACGCCCGCCTCCGGCTTCGCCGCCACCACGGCGGCGCGCGCCTGGTCGATGAGCGGCGGGAAGGCATCGGCCAGGTTCACCGGTTCGCTGCTCGCCGCCCAGGCGGTCTTGGGGAAGCCGTACTGATCGAGATGGATACCGTCGAAGTCGAGAGCGCGCACGGCTTCGGCGAATTCGGCCACAATCAGGGGCACCCAGGGCGAGCCGGGCGCGATGTTCATGATGTAGAACAACTCGGCCAGGCTGATGGGCCGCGTCTCCTCGTCGTAGAGCAGCAACTCGGGGTGC
>CBJNAR010001026.1:0-1869 GCA_966434075.1 uncultured bacterium | reverse complement strand
TCCCCGTTCAAGTCGGGCGGGGCGGATAGCCCGGCGATGCGGGACAGCCACCGGAGGCCGACGTGACCACGACGATGCCGTTGAACCAGAGCACTTCAGCGGCCGCGCAGAGCGGGCTGGTGTGGTACGATTGGGCGTGCGTGGTGTTGAGCGACAGGTTGGCGACTTTGATGTTATAGCGGCTCTTGTTGTTGTACACCCACTCCATGCCCAGCACGACATCCGACTCGGTGGCCGCGCCCGCATCGTCGCTGACGCGCACATTGAGGATGTTGGCTTTGGGCGCGATGCCCATATACTCCCCGTGCGAGTAGGAGCCGTCGCCGGCGACGATCCCGGCGACGAAGGTGCCGTGCCCGTAGGAGTCCACGGAATCATGCTCACCCCGGTTGAAGTTGTTGCTGCCGATGACGCGCTTGCCGAGGTCCTTGGTGCGGAAGATGCCGCTGTCGATGACGGCGACGGTCGTGCCCTGGCCTTGCAGCTTGGCGGGCGCCTCATTCCAGAGCGCGTTGGCGCGCACCGCGCTGGGATAGGCGTTGGCGGGGGCGGTCAGCCCGACCGTGGTCGAGGGCAGCGATGTGGGCGCCGTGCCGCCGCTGTTGTCGGCGCCGGGGCTGCTGGTGACGCGCAGGCCCACGGCGTCATAGTAGATGGCATGGGGCGCCCGCAACGCCCGCGCGTCGATGGTCAGTTCCAGGCCGTTGTCGAAATCGGCCCAGGTCCAATTGCGGTTCGCGGTGAGATCGACGTAGATCGGGCCGGCGTTGGCCGCCCCGGTGACGGCGTCGAAGGCGTGATGGTCGACGACGACGGGCGCGCCGGCCTGCCCGCCCACGCTCACCAGCAGGGCCGGATCTTCGCCGTCGCCCAGCCGCGCCGGCACGTAGGCTTGCAACACCGCTTCCACCCGGCTGATGGCGTTGCCGGGGCTGACCTCAGCGCTGAACCCGCCGACGGCCATGCGCGCGTTGCGGCCCACCGCGAAGGTGCCGTTGGGCCCCGGCGCGGAGTCGGTCAGGGCGGGGACGTTGCTGAAGACGATGGCCGGCGTGGCGGCGACGCTGCCGGTGCTGCCGGTGTAGTTGGTGCCGCCCCAGCTCAGCGCGCCGGGCACGAGCCCCGCTTTGTATGTCTCCGGGGTGCCCGCCGGGTCGTAGTTCTTATAGGCGCTGGCGGTGTAGCCGTCGACAGGCTTGACGTTCAGCACGTTGATATCGGTGCTGAACTGGCTATAAACCGCCGCCCCCCACTTCCAGTTGACGGTCATGCCGGGGGTATCGGTCGTCAGTCGCCCGGTGATCGAGACCGGGGTGATTCCGCCGGGCAGGGTCGCCGGGGCCTGCAAGCCCAGGCCGGTGGCGAAGATATCGCCCGGCGTACCCGCGGGCACCCGCGTGACCCAGCGGTCGTTGTCGGAGTCGAACGTGGTGGTGGCGGTGGTCGCCGCCGGGTCGAAGGTGATGGCGGCGCCGGGGATGCTCAGGCTCAGGTTGAGGCCATACCCAGTATACTGGATGGCCCCGTTGTCGAAGTAGATCGTGACCGGCTGAGGGCCGCGCACACTGGGGCTGACGGTGCTGTTGAACCAGATGTAGCTGCCCGCGTAGATAGGCGCCGAGTTGAACGTGGCCGCTTTGCTCACGCCGGGCACTACGCCGGGTTCGGTGGCCCAGGTGGTGAAGGTGGTGTCATCAGCCGCCGTGCCCTTGACGGGCGCGTCGAGCGAGATCCAGCGGACGCCGGCGGCCTGGGCCAGCTCGGGCACCGCCGCGGCGGGCAGATCGGCGGCGAAGGCCTGGATGATCTGGAGATTCTTGGTGACGCGCCCGCCCAGCCGCGTGACGAGGCTCTCCGTCTGAGCGTCCC
>CBJNAR010001025.1:0-1869 GCA_966434075.1 uncultured bacterium | reverse complement strand
AGTTCGCCCCAGTAGTAGGTGCCCTTGGGGTTTTCGGTGTCGCTCCACTGCACCTGCTGCTTGATCCAGGTGAAGCCGAGGTCCTTCACCGCGTTGAGGATGCGGTTGTGGTCCTGGTAATACATATGCACGATCATGCCGTAGCCGATGTGCGGCCCCTTGAGGAAGGCGCCGTCCTGCGGGACCATCGTGGGCCCGGCGGTGATCGGCGGCGCCGGATTGTTGGGGTCCGACGTGGGCTTGGCCGGGCCGCCGGGCACGGCAACCAGCCCGCTCTGCACCATGGACAGGTAGTCGCGCCCCAGCAGGCCCAGTTCGACCTCATAGGGGGTGCCGGCGTGCTCCGGGTGGTACTCGAAGCGGTTGCGCTGGAAATACTGGACCTTGTAATCGCCTTCCTGCATTTCCTCGCTGATGGGATAGCCGAAAATCGCCAGCCCGCCGTGGGTGTTCCAGTAGCGGTAGAACACGCCGCTGAGGCGATGGCCGGTCTGCACGAAGTATTTCTGGTCGGACGTTTCGGGCACCGGGTCGCTGGTCGGGAAGGTGCGTCCGTCGGTCAGCAGCGTGCCCAGCAGGCCCAGGAGGACCGTGTTGCCGTGCGGGTCGTCGGGGTGCAGTTCAAAGCGGTTGCGCTCGAAATACTGTACCTGGTAGCCGCCTTCGTTCATCACCGGGGAAATCGGATAGCCAAAGACGGCCAGCCCGCCGTGGCTGCGCCAGTAATCCATGAACGTGGACGGTACGGTAAACCCGGTCTGGCTGAAAGTGAAATCGCCGGTTTTAGTCTGGGCTTGCAGCGGCACGGGCGTGCCGGCGCTCAGCCCTAGGCACACTGCCAACGCGAGCATGCCGCTAAGCAGCGATGCGGTGAACGTCCGCTTATGCTTCACGCGAACCTCCTGGATATGGACATGTGGACTCCACGGCCAGCGCCGGGAAGCCCGATGGGTGGATAGAAGGCAGGGCGCCGCGCCGGCGACCCAGGTTCGTGGATGGGCCGGTGGACTCCGATGGTGGACTCCTATGCAGGTGGTTGCGACGCGCCCGCAGCCGCTTGCTCCATGGCCGCCAGTTGCTCCGGCCGGACGGGGATGAACCCGACCGACAGCCGGATGTATTGCGGGGTGTAGCCGAAGCCCCGGCCGTCCACGCCCGCGATACCCGTTTTTTCAAACAGCGTGAAGAGGTCTTCGCCCGGCGCCAGCTTGCTCCAGTTGTAGACGGTGGCGTGGTCGTCGATGCCGACCTGCTCAAACACGTGATATTGGGCGTTGAGCGCGGCCAGTTCGGCGCGCAGCGCGGTGCGGCGCAGGGTGTAGAGATCGCGGATCTTGGCCTGGATCCAGGGCCGCTCCTCGAACAGCGACACATAGGCCAGGAAGCGCAGTTGCCAGTCGCCCGGCATCCCGGCGTTGGCGTTGTTCCAGACCGCGGTCAGGAATTGCACCCACTCGGCATTCGCCAGGGAGACATAGCCCATCCGGTCGCCGGTGAGGGTGAAGACTTTGGAGAAGCTGTTGACGAACAGGGTGCGCTGGAGGGTCTCCGGGGTGAGGAACGCCGCCATGCGCGCCCGGTCTTGCTCCGGCACACCGGTGCCGACATAGGCCAGGTCGGCCAGGATCGCCAGTTCGCGGCCGTCGCGCTCGATCACGTCGAGCACGGCGCGCAGGTCGGCGGGGCTGTAGGCGAACGCCGTGGGGTTGTTGCTCACCGTCAGGTAGAGCACGCGCAGGTTGGGGGAGTGGCGGCGCAGGAACAACGCCAGCACCAGCGCGCCAAGGTCGTGATATTCCCCTGGAGCGCAGCCCACCAGCACGACTGGCCCCGCTGCGCCCACGCGCTCGCCGCGATAGAGCGCTTCGC
>CBJNAR010001024.1:0-1869 GCA_966434075.1 uncultured bacterium | reverse complement strand
GTAGGGCAGGGCGCCGGTGAAGCGGCGCAGCAGGGGGGTGAGGCCGGCGTCCACGACAGGAGCGGTGCCGTAATCGAGCAGGGTCTGGTTATCGTCGCCGCCGCAGTAGTGCAGGCGGTTGGGCATGAAGGCGTAATGGATAAAGCGCAACTGGCCGGCCAGGGGCGGCGCGGGGGTCAGCAGGTCACTCATCCGTCGCGTCCTCCTGGGCCATGAGTTCGGCGAACAGGCGCAAGACTTCCTCGGCTTCCGCCGCCGTCAGACGCTGCAGCGCCTTCCCGGCGTAGATGGTGACGTAATCACCGGCGGCCAGGTCGGGGAAGCCGGGAGTCTGCACCCGGCGCGGTTGCCCTTCGTAGAGTACCTCCGCTTGCCCATTCGTGACCCGCCGCCCCTCAGACGGCAGCGCCGCACACATACGTCCTGTCCTTTCCCTGGCACACGCGTTCTTCGCGTCCCTTCCGCCCCTGGTAGCGGGCTACTCTTGCATCCTGCAGATGCAAATCCCCGCCCTATTATACCTTAGTGCGGCCCGGATGCGCTTGCCCGCCCTGCGGATAGCGAGGGGACGCTATATTCTCGTGTCCCGTCACGTGGAGTTATGTCTGCAGTCCACTACCATTGACGGCCAGCAGCGATGCCGGCGCCCGGCTGTGGGACACCCGCATTATACAGGCGCCCCGCGTATGTTGGAAGCTGCACTGGGCGCGGCTTGCGGCTGCTGCCCTCTGGAACGGGGGCAACTTTGGGCTATGCAGGCGGGTACTCTGCTCGAGTGATCCACCCCCTGAGTTAGTTGTCGCGGATCTTTTCCACCAACTCCTCAATGGTTGGCCTTATCATGTTCGGAACAATATCGGGTCTCGCCAGTCTGGCCCTGACTGCAATATAGTTGACTCATTGCGGCCCAACACTGTCTGATCCGCCCCTGGATGGATGGGCCACTGTCCCGGAGGTGAGATTCGTGGGCGCCTCGACAGGTGCCGGCTCTCTCCCGCTCAGGGATTCCTGGTCGCAACAGCGTTCCCCAGCCGGTGGATCTCGGCTGGCGCTTGTGGACAGGCCGGCACGGCTGCCGCAGCAACATTGTTGTGTAACGTTATTGCCTACTCCTCGTCGTCCATAACGAGGCCCAGGGCATGGGCGCTCGCGGCGCGATAGGTAGCTTCCATCAATTCGGTGAAATCGCGCGAGCTTCGCCAGAAAGATGGTACGCCCAGGCGTTTGATTGGGAGGGCGAGTAGCGGCGGGGCTTGGAACGCCAGCGGTATAGACGGACTGTCGGCTGGCGGCACCCAGAACGCGGCCAGGGAGTCACTGAGTGGCGGCACGGGGACGGCCTCCATGCTGCTGTCGGCCACCTCGACGGAGTCGGCGGGCAGATCGGCCGTCCGGCGGGCACGGAGCGCTGCCGCGATCTGCTCTTGGGAGCGACCTCGCAACTCAAACATCAGCCAGGGGTCGGTGTCGAAGCGTTCGCCGAGCAGATAGTAGACCGCGGCAACATGTTTGCAGGGGTTGGCCCAGTCGGGGCAGGAGCAATCGGTCTGCAGATCGCCGGAGGCGGCGGGAAAGAGGCTGCTGCCCGCCGCCTGGAAGACTTCCTCGATCTGCCGCGGCATCTCGCCACTCAACAGCTTGGCCGCAAAGAGGGCTTCGGCGGCCATGCCGTCGATTACCTGCTCCCAGGTGGCATCATTCAGGCGCTGGAAGTGGATGTGTACTTTGTAAGGCTTGACCTGGCTGCCCTGCACTTGCGCGGCGACTCCGTCTGGCCCCACGTCGAGCTTGACTACCTGGCCGCTACCGGCATAGGACCGCCCGCGCGAACGGCCGCCTGTATCCATCAGCCGCTCGAGCGCGGCGATC
>CBJNAR010001023.1:0-1871 GCA_966434075.1 uncultured bacterium | reverse complement strand
GGGGATAGTAGTGGTCGGCGTAGAGGATCACGCCGTCGGGCATGGGCACCGGTTGCTTCCAGGCCGCGCCGACCCGATAGCGCGCGGGCGGCACCCCGGCCAGCCGCGCCCCGATCCCGGCCCCGACGCGCGCCGCTCCCAGCGCCGCCCCGATGCCCAGCACCGCCCACCGGCGCGCCGTGCCTCGCTGCATCCTGCCCTCCTCCGCCCGGCCCGCGGGCATGTGAGAACAGCATACCATATTGTGCGCTGGGCTGCCATATGTCCGGTGAACGGCCTCCTGGTGGGGCGCAACCTAACCCCCCTTGCCCCCTTCCCGCCGCGGGAAGGGAGATCGCTTCTGTGATGGAAAGTGACTCCCCTCCCCGTGGCGGGGAGGGGCCGGGGGAGAGGTTAGTTGGCGACCAGGATGTATCTGCGAAGCCGCCCTCTACCGTCCTGCCGGGACCAGCGACGTCACCGCCGGGATGATCTCCGTGGTCCAGATGTCGAGGGCGCCGGGCAGGTGGGTGATCGGCGTGTTGACGATGGCGTGGTCGGTGCCGATGGCGGCCAGTTCGGCGAAGTGGGCGATGGCCTGATCCGGGGTCATCGGCGCTGGTGGTTCGGGCATCGGGTGGGTGCCCGGCGGGACGCCCCCGTCGCGCGTGACCAGCAACTCGCTGAGCGTCGTCTTCTCGATGGCGGCATAGTCGCGCCCGGCTTCAGCGCAGCGCTCGCGCAGGGCCGCGTATTTGCGGGCGACCGTGTCCATGCCGCCCCAGGTGAAGATATTGCAGGCGTCGCCGTAGCGCGCGATGAGGCGGAAGGTGCGCTCTTCCCCCATGCCGCCGATCATGATCGGCGGGTGCGGGCGCTGGATCGCGTTGGGCGAATTCAACGTACGGCCCAGGTGCAGGTGCGTGCCGGCAAACGGGGCGTCCTCGCCGCGCCACATCTGGTGCGCCATCTGCAGCGTCTCCTCCAGCAGCGCGAACCGCTCCTTGCGCGGCGGGAACGGCACGCCGAGGCCCGCGTGCTCCTCCGCGTACCAGGCCGCGCCGATGCCGAAATACGAGCGCCCGCCGCTGAGCACGTCCAGCGTGGTCGCCGTCTTCACCAGCAGCGCCGGGTGGCGATAGGTGATGCCCGCTACCAGCGGCCCCAACTGCACCCGCCGGGTCAGCGCCGCCGCGTAGCCCAGCGTGGTGTAGCACTCCAGCATCTCCAGGTCGGGCGGCCCCCAGCCGTCCAACTGGAAATAATGGTCCATCACCCACAGACTGGCGAAGCCCGCGGCCTCCGCCTCCTGCACGATGCGGGCGAAGGTGGCTCCGAGGGCGGCGGGCCCGCCCGGATAGGTGAAGTAGGGGATCTGCAACCCGAGTTTCATGGCCTGGCTCTCCTATCGCTACCGCCCGCCGGCCCGTGGATGGCCGGAACAGGCGCCGCCTTCAGCGTAGCACAAGGGGCCGCCGGTGCCATCCGGCGCCGGGCGGAACCGGAACTGATCGAAGGACCAGGGCGGGCGCCACACAAACAGCGCCGCCCCCGCCTGTAGAGCGCACAGGCGGGGGCGGCACCGGGAGTAGGGAGGGCCGGGTGGGGCCGGGCTAGGGGCGCGCCACCCGGATACGGACCGCGAGCGGCGCGGGCGCCATGCGTTGCCCGGCGCGCAATTGAAGCTGGGTGTTGTAGGCGCCGCGATGGGCGCCCGCCGGCACCTGGAGATGCAGGTGGACGGTGTAGGTCTGGCCGGGTTGCAGGTTGGCGAAGGTGCTGGGCGTGACCGTGACCGCGGTGCCGTGCGGCGGCACCAGCCGCACGCGCACGTTGCTCAGCGCCCGCGTCACGGTGAACGTCGCGGTGACATCGCGGCTCGTGCCGGGGGC
>CBJNAR010001022.1:0-1877 GCA_966434075.1 uncultured bacterium | reverse complement strand
GTAGGGCGTGTTGTCGGCCAGCACCCAGACGACGTTGGGCCGGCGCTCGTCCACCCGGATCGTCACCCGGTCGGGCAAGGTCGTCTCGACCGAGGCGTCCTTCACGAACGGCGACTGGCGCATGCGCGCCGCGACCTGGGCCGGGTCCACCATGAAGATGTTGGTGCCCAGGATGCCGGTCAGGTGCGCCGCCTGCTCACCGGTGATCGCCTTCGAGTTGACCACCGTCACCTGCTGCACTTCGTAGTCGGGCGAGGTCGCGATGCTGATGGCAATCGCCACGATCAGGGCCAGCCCGGCCAGATCGATGATCCGGCCCCGGCGCACGTCGTCGCGGAACAGGCCCCAGCCCACCCGCTCGGTGGCCTTGGCCTGGCGCCGGGCGGCGCGGATCTGCTCGCCCAGCGACTGCAACGCCTGGCGCGCCGTCGGCTGCGGCGGGGGCGCGGGCGCCTTCTTGCGCCGCTTCGGGGCGGCAGCCGGCGCATCCGCCGCGGGCGGTGCCGCGGGGGCACGTTTGGGTATGGCTTTGATCGTGTCGTCTGCGCTCATCGCTTACACCGGCAGGTTCTGCCCTTCAACAGTGCGGTCTTCGTCGTCGTCGTCCAGCGCCGACGGCGGGCGGCGGCGGTCGGCGTGGCGCGCCAGCGCCAGCTCGATCAACCGCGCCACCAGCGCCGGATACGACAGCCCGCTGGCCTCCCACAGCTTCGGGTACATGCTGATCGCCGTGAAGCCGGGGATCGTGTTGATCTCGTTCAGGAACACGGCATTGTCGCCCCGGCGGACAAAGAAGTCCACCCGCGCCATGCCCGCCGCATCTACCGCCTGAAACGCGGCGACCGCGAAGGCACGCACGCGCTCGCTCACGTCAGGCGGCAGATCAGCGGGGATGATGAGATCGGAACTATCATCCAGGTACTTGGCCCGGAAATCGTAGAACTCGCGGCGCGGGCGGATCTCGCCGCAGACCGAGGCGCGCGGCTCGTCGTTGCCCAGCACGCTGCACTCGATCTCGCGCCCATCCAGCCCCTGCTCGATCAGGATACGCCGATCGAAGCGGGCCGCGCGGTTCACGGCGCGGGCGAAGTCCTCGGGCCCGTGGATCTTGCTGATGCCCACGCTTGACCCCATGTTGGCTGGCTTGGCGAACATTGGGTAGGTCAGCGCCATCTCGCCCCGCCCCTGCACGGCGGCGGGGTCGCGCTCCCACTCGTGGCGGCTCACGGCGATGTACGGCCCGACCGGCAACCCGTAGCTCTCAAACACGGCCTTCATGGCGATCTTGTCCATGCCCAGCGCCGACCCGAGCACACCCGACCCGACGTACGGGATCCCGGCCAGTTCCAGCATCCCCTGGATGGTGCCGTCCTCGCCGAACGGGCCGTGCAGCACGGGGAAGACGACATCGACCGTGCCCAGCGCGTGCCCGGCCACCTCGACGCTGTTGCTGCCGGGCGCGGCCTGGGTCGCCAGGGCCATGCTCTCCTCCACGCTCTCGCTCTCCGGGTTGCCGCCGCGCAACTGGCGCATGGGGTCGCCCGCGGCCAGCCAGCGCCCCTCACGGGTGATGCCCACCGGCACCACGTCGTACTTGGCCGGGTCAAGCGCCCGCATCACCGACGTGGCCGACGCCAGCGACACGGCGTGCTCCTGCGACTGCCCGCCGAACAGCACGGCCACGCGGATGCGGCGGGGCGTCGCCTCGGGCGCGGGCGCGGGTTGCGTCTTCTCTTGTGTCGTCTCGTCGTCCAAAGTGTCCCCTATCGAGTGGTCAGTGGTCAGTGGTCAGTGGTCAGTGGTCAGTAGCGCGCTACCACGTCCCTGTCATTCTGAGCGCAGCGAAGAATCTCGTCTCCGTCCGCGCCCCTGTCATT
>CBJNAR010001021.1:0-1888 GCA_966434075.1 uncultured bacterium | reverse complement strand
GGCGGCCAGGGCCGGCTACCAGGTGGCGTATACCTATGCCCACCACCCCGTGGCTCTGCCCGGCGCCGCCCATCGGGTCGCCTTCGACGCCGCAGACGATGCGCCGGCGCGGGCGGTGGCCGCGGCCCGGCCCCAGGTCGTCATCTACACGGCGGTCGCGCCCACCGGCAGCAGCGCCGACTTGCAGCGCCAGGTGAATGTGGAGGGCGTGCGGCAACCCCTGCGCGCGCTACGCCAGGTCGCCCCGGCGTCGCGGTTTATCTACGTGTCGAGCAACGCCGTGTTCGGCGGCGGGCGCGGCCTCTACCGTGAGACCGAGCGCCCGGACCCGGCAGCACGCCACGATCCGTTGCGGACCTACGCGCTGACGAAAGCGGCCGGTGAGCGGGCGGCCCTGGCAGGCTGGACGAATACGATCGTGGCCCGTACCTCGGTCGTGGACGGCTATGACGCTCAGGGCCGGCTCAGCGCGCGGTTGGCCGCCCTGGTGGCGGAGTTACAGGCGGGCCGGCCGCTGGGGCGCTTCACCGACCGCTACCTCTCTCCCACCCTCGTGGATAACCTGGTCGCCGCGTTGCTCGAAATCAGCGCGCCCACCTTCCTCTATCGCGGCATCCTGCACCTCGCCGGTGCGGAGCGCGTGACCGACTACACCTACGCCCTGGCCCTCGCCCGCCGGCTGGGGGTATCCCCGGCGCTGGTTCGCCCCGAACCCCTGGCCGGCCACCCGACCATGGCCGCAAGCGCCCGCGATGCCAGCCTCGACGTGACGTTTACCCAGCGCCTCTTGCAGACGCGCCTCCTGGATGTCGAAGACCAACTGGCGCGGCTGTTTCCGCGCGTCTCATCCGGCGCCGAAGCCGAAACCCCCGGCGGATGGCACGGATATTGATCCCATGGAAGCACCAATGCTAATAGTTGCATATGGTTGATCGGCAGCGCCATCCCGAGCCGCCGAACGCTTTTTTGGACAATGAAAGTGGAGGATTACATGGCTGATCGAACAGCGCAAGCGACATGGAAAGGTACTTTGACGGAGGGCAGCGGCACGATCAATTCCGTGGGCAGCGGGGCGATTAGCAATCTGCCCGTGACCTGGAAGGCGCGCACCGAAAGCTCGGACGGCATGACCAGTCCCGAGGAACTGATCGCGGCGGCCCATGCGGCCTGCTACGCGATGGCGTTTTCCAACGTGCTGGCGAAGGCGGGCCACCCGGCGGATCAGCTTAACGTGACCGCGGTTTGCTCGTTTGAACCGAAGCCCGAAGGCGGGTGGAAAGTCAGCAAGATGACGATCGACGTGGAGGGCCGCGTGCCCGGCGTCAACGACGCCGAGTTCAAGCGCCTGGCGCAAGAAGGCGAAGCCGGGTGCCCGGTGTCGGGCGCGCTGCGCAACAACGTCGATATCGAACTCAACGCGCACCTGGCCGCCTGACCCGCAGCCGGAGGCGGGGCAACGGGGAGCATACGCCGCGTGGCGTATGCTCCCTTGTTGTCGCCTACACCTTTCGCCGCAATTTCCCCGGCCCGTACTTCTCAAACCGCCCCGCATCTGCTATACTGGTAGCTCAGGTAGAACATTCGTGCGATTCCATCCCCAGGAGGTAGTAATTTGACGGCTCCCGTGCGCACACTGACCCCCACCCTCGCCCGCCGCCTGGCGATCACGCGCCAGCGCCTGGCCGGCCCCCCGCCCGCGCGCGATGCCGCCGGCATCCTCGACGTGGTGCGTCATCTCGGCTGCCTGCAACTCGATCCGATCGCGGTGGTGGCGCGCAGCCATCAACTGGTGCTCTGGAGCCGCCTCGGCGCCTATGACCTGGACGATCTCGACACGCTGCTCTGGCGCGAGCGCAAGCTGTTCGAGTACTGGGCGCACTGCGCCTCC
>CBJNAR010001020.1:0-1889 GCA_966434075.1 uncultured bacterium | reverse complement strand
CGGGTTGCCCCGGCCCCGCCGCATGTGCTACGCACCGCTACGCGATCAGCGGCGACTCAGCGCCGCAGCGCCGCCGCCCAGAGCAGCAGGGTAGCGATGAACTCCAATAGGGCGGCGCCGAGAGATCAGTATGGGGCAGAGACCCACTCGATAGTTCTCTGTGGGCATGAGGGATCGCAAAGGGGGAAGCGCCTGCGTCGCCCTCTCTGCGGTCCTTGCTACCCGGCGACTCTGGCCGACCAGTTCGATTTTTACGACATAGCCCTGTGTTTCGGGATTTCGCAAAGTTGGAGGGTTCCATTTTGGCACGTCACACATGGTGATTGCCGGGTGCAGCGTTCCATATTGGCACGAAACAATAAGCTTTATCACCTTGCCCCCTTGACAACACCCGCATCGTATGCTAATGTTCCATATTGGAACCTGACAAAGGGGGATCCGGAGTGGATGAAGCGTCGACGGGCCCTTTAGGGCCCCGCCCGCAAACCGAAGCCATTGAGTTTGAAGGGGATCGTCTGATTGCCGTCCGGCTTGAAGGGGAGGGCCTTGCCGTCCCAGTGCGGGAAATCTGCCAGGCGCTGGGGTTGGATATCGACACCCAGAGTACCCGGCTACGGGAACATGATGTCCTGGCGCAAGGGTTACGTGTGGTGCGGGTGCGTTATGGCGAACGCCTACGCTCGTTAGTAGCGATCCTGCACAAGTATATTCCCTTCTGGTTGGCGACGATCTCGCCGCATCAGGTGCGTGAGGCGGTGCGCCCCAAGCTCGTGCGTTATCAGATTGAACTCGTGGACCTGCTGGCCGCCATCTACGGCGGCGACGTACAGGCCACCTTGGCTGCGCCAGGGGATACCCGCCTGCTCGCGCTTCAACAACAGCTGACTGATGCGGTCCAGGAGGTGCGCCTGGCCCGCGACGCCCTCCTGGCGGCCCACCAACACGTCCTCCAAGATATCGCGGCGCAGGAAGCCCGGCTGACCAATATTGAGGGGCTGCTGGATGCGCAATTCACCACGATCGAAGGGCAGGTGACCGCGATCCAGCAGCAACTCGCGGAACACACTACCATTACCGGGCCGCAACAAGAAACGATCAAGCGCGGCGTCCAGCGGATCGCCGCGCGCTATCAACGCCGAACGGGCCAGGACATCTACAGCCGGCTCTTTAGCCAGTTCTGCCTGGATCTCGGCACGCCGCGCTACGATGCGCTGCCCGCGGGGCGCTACCAGGCGGCACTGGCTTGGCTGGCCCAGCAGGCGGCCGCGTACGTGCCGGATGATCCCGACGCCTTACCGCCCTTGCAGGATGCCTTGTTATGACCCGCAGTGCGGACCTGGATCGGCAGATCGGAATGGCGCTGCGGGAGGCGCGCTTAGTGCGCGGAGTGACCCAGGAAGAACTCGCCCAGGCCTTAGGAGTCAATCGGACAACGATTGCCCGCTATGAAAGCGGCCTCCGCAGCTTACCGGTGAGTGTGCTGCCCCGGCTGGTCACGCTCTTGGCGGTGCCCATCACGGATCTGGTACCAGGCCCAGCCGCTACGATGGGGACTCCGCCCCCTCTGAAGTTGCGCTCGCCCGAGCACGCGGCGCTCGAAACACTGGTCCGGGTGCTGGAGCAGCACCCGGATTTGCTGCCCGCCGTGTTGGAGAGTGTGGAGACGCTATTGCAACGGGCCGGGCGCCCGCTTTTTGTCGGTGACAAGACTCCGGATGAGGCGTAAGCGCATTAAACAGGGATCCGGGGCACGCTATGTCGTTGCGCATGGGGTGGAGAGTTAGAGTGGAGTCAACGGTAAATCTGCGGCAAGCTCTGGCCCAGCAGGTAGTCGCCGCCTTTCACGCGGGGGCGGCGGCCATCTCGGCGACGGAACTGACAACCGTCCT
>CBJNAR010001019.1:0-1890 GCA_966434075.1 uncultured bacterium | reverse complement strand
CCCCGCCGATGATCGCGTGGCCGCGCGCCTGGTAGTAATCCAGAAACGCCCGGCGCAGGGTTTGCGCATCCATGGGTCTTGCTCCTTTCACATTCGTTATAGGCTTGTCACTCTGAGCGCAGCGAAGAGTCTCGCCGCCACACCGCCCCGTATAGCCTTGTCACTCTGAGCGCAGCGAAGAGTCTCGTCGCCCACCACCTCGCCGAAGCTGAGATTCTTCGCTCCGCTCAGAATGACACCGGTGTTGCCTCCCGCGGGAGACAAATAAAAACCGCCCATGAGTCCGGAGACTCAAGGGCGGAGACAAATCCGCGGTACCACCTTGGTTGGAACAGCACGCTGCTCCCGCTCTGCCGCCGCTACCGGGCCGCCGGGGGCGGGGGTAAGGGCGCGTCCTGCTAACGGCGGACTTGGCCGGCGCGCCTTCGGCCCATGCGGGGTTCGGCGGCAACTCAGATGTGGCTTCGGCGCCCATTAGCCCGTCGAGCTTGCACTCTCCTCGACTCGCTGGATGCCTCACGGGGCGCGTACTCTTCACCGTCAACGTCGGTGGTATTCGATTGTGCCCTAATCATACCCGCTGGCGGGGGCCGGTGTCAATCGGCCATCCGGTGTATGCGCTTATTAAGTTCACCGCGAAGGAACGAAGGACGCGAAGACTATTGATATCAGTCTGGTTCTTCGCGTTCTTCGTTCCTTCGCGGTGCAATATCCGGAGGGAACTCGACGTTTTCGTAGATCGCGGCCAGGGGGAGCGCGGCGTCGAGGGCGGGCAGGCGCAGCAAGTCGTCGGGGGCGGCCAACTCGGTCAGGAACCAGCCGGCGCCCTGGCGGGCATAGTGCTCGATGTGCATCTGATCCTGGGCCACCAGCATATATTCGGCCAGCGCGGGCAGGCGCCGATAGTAGGCGGCTTTCGCGCCCCGGTCATAGGCTTCCGTGGAGGGCGAGAGCACCTCGACGACCACGGTCGGATTGAGCAGGGTATCCCGGTGGGCGTCGGCGAATTCGCGCGGCCCGCACACGGCCACGACATCGGGATAGGTATACATCCCGGTGGCCGCCACCTGCACGCGCATATCGCTGATGTAGACCCGGCACGGCCCGCCCTGGAACTGGTTGCCGAGCAACCGGAAGATGTTCCCGGCGATGGTGTTGTGATCCTCACTGGCGCCGGCCATGGCGAAGATTTCGCCCGCGACGTACTCGCTCTTGTAGTCCGCCGCGCGCTCAAGAGCCAGGTATTCTTCGGGCGTGTAGTAGCGTTTGGGTTGCGAGGCCATCGGTCCTCCTCCGCTGCCGGTGCGTCTGCTGCATTATACCACAGCGCGCCGAGCCGCCCATCCATCCGGACCCCGCCGAAACGACAGCTTTTTGTCAGCTTTTTGTGCGGATCAGATCGGGCCAATCTGTGCTTTAATAGCATCAGTAGCCGCCAACGCGCCGGTTTGCCAACGGACCCTCCGGCGCGTTGGCTGGACACACGCTCCCACCGATTCCACCGATCAGAGAGGATTCCACACGATGTCGGATTTGCAGCCGCGCCCCGAGCTGCGCGCGACCCCGCCCGCCACCACGGCGGCGCGCCCGCGCGGGCTGGCCGGCTTTACGCCCCAGGAGTGGGCGGGGCTGGTGGCCCTGCGGGAGCGAGTGCGCCGCCGCGAAGTGCATGAGTGGTGCGCCGAGGACCGGCGCCTGCGCTTCGCCCGCTGGCGCTACGAACACGGTTATATTGACGGCTAGGCGGCGCCCCGCGTCGCCTGCCCCCCGGAGGTCTCAGGTGCACGGCGATCTCTACGCGCTCGAATCCCAGATGCAGGAAACGGTGCACCAGCAAACCGCCCGCGCCCGGCGCCCTGTCGCGGCGCCCCCCGCCGCCCGCGCCCCGCG
>CBJNAR010001018.1:0-1897 GCA_966434075.1 uncultured bacterium | reverse complement strand
CGGCACCCTCACCCTCACCGTCATCGGCGCGCCGGGGCCGCCCGGCGGCTACGAGTTCTGCCTGCCGCGCCCCGTCCTCACCGCCACGCTGGACGGCGAACCGCTGCCGGCGGTGGCGCCTCTGCGGTTGCCCGCAGGCGACCATACACTCGTCGTGCGGCTGGGTTAGCAGGCAGGCTCAAGTTATCCACCGCAACGGTGGATAAGTTCGTGGATAAGCTTGTGGATAAAGGGGCTTGACTCACCACGGGATCGGTGCTATACTGGCATCACTTCAGTAAATTGGTCTTAGCAATAAGAGCAAGATACAGGAGCACAAAGGCCGGAGAATCCGCAAGGATTGTCCGGCTTTTGGTTTGTCCGCGCATCGCTCGGAGGGAGTGGTTCAGGATGCGGATCCGCATGCGCCCGTATGCCGGCGAGGCCGACCAGCAGCGTATGAGCGACCTTGTCCACGCCGCCCCGGCGGGCAACATCCACCTCGCCGATTTGCCCTACCGGCTCAGCTCCTGGGCGTTCGATGATCCCGGCAATATCGGCCTCTGGGAAGACGGCACCGGGCATCTGCTGGCCTGGGCCGTATTGCAAACGCCGTTCTGGGCCATCGACTACGCGTATCGCCCGGATGTGGGCGATTACGGCATCCACCCCATGATCCTCACCTGGGCAGTGGCGCATGCCGCGGCGGTGGTCGGGACCGCGAACGGGCGCCCGGCCTGGTACGTCAGTGTGTTTGCCGATCAAGCGGATCGCCAGGGCGACCTGGAGCGGGCGGGGTTCGTCCGCCAGGCCGACTGGTCGCAGGTACTCATGGAGCGCCCCGCCGCCGAACTCGTGCCGCCTGCTATCCTGCCGGACGGCTTCACCGTGCGCCCGCTGGCCGGGCCCGCCGAGGCGGCAGCCTACACGGAACTGCATCGCGCCGCCTTCCGCAGCGAGAATATGACCGCCGCGTGGCGCGCCCGCACCCTGGCGCGGCGCGAGTACATCGCCGATCTCGATCTGGTGGTCGTCGCGCCGGATGGGCGGCTCGCGGCATTTTGCGTGGGCTGGCTGGACCGCCACGGGCCGGGCAGCACGGTGCTGGGCCAGGTGGAACCGCTGGGCGTGCATCCCGATTTCCAGGGCCAGGGGCTAGGGCGGGCGGTGCTGCTGGAAGCGATGCGGCGCATGCAAGCGCACGGCGCCACCCGGCTCGTGGTGGAGACGGACACCTACCGGGACACCGCCTTTGGCCTGTACCAGTCGGTGGGCTTCGGGGTGGCGCACGACATCTGGGTCTACGGGCGGGCTTTCACGGCTGCGGCCTAATGGCGCGTGAAGGCGAGGATGGCGCTCCCGGCCAGCAACGCCAGCACGACCAGCGCGGCCACGGCATAGCGCGGCTCGCGGCGGCGGACAAAGGTCAGCAACGCGACGGCCAGGTGGACTACCGGGATGAACATGAGCGCCAGCACGCCCAGGTCGAGCAGGGCGGCGGGGTCGAGCGCCAGCAGGGCCGCGGGTAAGCGGTCGAGCGGGACGACCTGGGTGGCGCGGGCCCCCGCCGCCGGGTCCAGGGCCAGGCCGAGCAGCCCGAGCGCCATCAGCCCGAAGCTGAGGATCATGCCGCCGACCAGGGTGCGCTGCACGCCCTGATAGAGCGTCTTATCCACCGTTTCGTGCATTGTGCTCCCTTGGCGGCCAGAGCCCCTGCCGGCGCCGGATACTACAGATTTCCCCGGTGTAAAAGCTGCTGCGGCCGATCAGCCCCTGAACAATCTGCCATAGCTCGGCGCCGCCGACCCGCACCGGTTGGTCGAGTTCCTCGTCGGCCAGGGCGGCGATGCTGCCGGCCAGCGCGCTGTTGAGGGCAATCACCCGCCGGCACGCCTGCTCCCAGCCCGGCTCGTCGGTG
>CBJNAR010001017.1:0-1906 GCA_966434075.1 uncultured bacterium | reverse complement strand
GGGTTGTCAAAGCCGGCATCCGGCCCATGAATGGGCGGGCAACGGAGAAGAAACCCGCCTTCGCGGGCTAATTACCGGGCACGGGATCTTGCCTCTTGTAGGGGCCGGTTGGAAACCGGCCTGTCACGGCGCGTAGGGCTTGTAAATTAACAACTTTTCATCGCCGGGCCATGACCAAATTACGTCGCTTAAAACCGGTAGATCGCCGCGATTCCGGTCTGGGTCGGCATCCGTTCCGCAGGCACGACCACGATTTGACCGCCTTGTTTCAGCACCAGTTGGCCTAAATCATCCAATAAGTCATCAATGGTGGGATCGGACAGATCGTCGTAGGCGATCTCGCCGGTCCCGGCATCGAGCCGCCCAGGGATATGGCGGTCGGCATCAATCAGCAGCGTGCCCACCCGTCCGCCCACGGCGCTTCGAGCGACTCGCGCCAAATCCGCATCACCGAGTTCATGAGCGCGCGAGGCCTCGAAGCTCTCGATTAGCCCGGCTAGCCGCGTCAGATAGTGCGGCTCGACGGCATGCCAAGCGCGGCTACGCAGATCGTCAAGGGATAATGCGTTGGGCTCGATGTCAATCGCCTCGTCCAGCAGGAACGGGTTGCGGCTGAGACGTCGAAACAGACTCTGATTTTCGGGCAGCGCCGCCAGCAGCAGGGGCCGCCCGGAAGGACGCGAGTACTGCTCTAAAATCGCGCGATCCACCGCGCGGAAGAATCGCTCGGCATCAGCATCCACGATCTCCGATTTGGAACCCTTGCCGTAGAGAATGCTGCCTGGGGCGCCGGCGGGGGTCCATGTCGAGATGTGCCTTTCCCGATCCTCCTCGCCCAGCACCTCCGCACTGGTGCGGGGAATGCCGGGCGCCGGCTCGACTTCGTCCAGCTGGTCGCGGTTGCCCTCGAAAAGCCTGATCTGCTGCCGATCCAGGCCCAGCACATAATAACTGTCGGCGGACTGAAGAAGACGAACCAGCGGCTTGAGGTGAAAGCTGTCGGCGACCACCGCCAGTTCCGGCACCGGGCGCTGGAGACGGTACACACGGAAGAGATCGGGCGCGGCCAGCACCGCCAATCCGTCCAGGGTCCGCGTCCGCCAGAAATCCGTATCTTCCGCGAGACGCTCAAACGGCTCGAGCAGTGGCCGCACGTCTCGCGTGGCGTATTCCTTCCGCAGCGACTCTTCCAATTCGCGCAGCAAATTGCGGAAGCGAATCGGGTCTTGCTGTTTGTCGGGATAAGTCCGGTGCGTCGGTTGGTAGAGCGACAGACAGGGCGGCTGGGCCGCCTCAAGGAGGCCAGATTTGTAATCGTTGACAAGCAAATCCATGGCACTACTTCCTTCCACCCATGAGCATTGCATTATCGTTATTCATTAATTGCCGCCAGTATAGCACAAAGGGGGGTTTTGAGGAAGAGTAGGCCAAGCGTGTCGGGATGGCACGCCTGGGATACAACAGAGCGGCCAATCCAACCGATCGTCCAGGAGGCCCCCACATCGGTCCAGGATGCCCCCGCCCGCGAACGCATCCAGGCCGATGATCCCAACGCGCTGAGCCACCGTGTATGTCTGCCCGGCTTACAAGATCCTAGCCGCAAGGTGCACCGGTTGGCGGGAGCCGTCTTGCGGCCCGTGGCCTACTAAAGCGCAAGGAAACAATTTGCAGCCCCCTGGAAACTGGTGGGCAACCGATCCTCCGCCCACCCGCATCCGGGGGACGAAGTATGAGGCGCAACTGTACCAAAGTACAGTTGTCTTTCCGCGAATCGGTGCTACAATGATAGTAGCTGTTACAACAACTACTAATATTGCTACCGAACCCAAACATCCGCGCCGTTACAACGCGACAGCATCCAGCGCGGCGATAAGGAGACCAATCATGACGCTCGCTACCGATCTCG
>CBJNAR010001016.1:0-1913 GCA_966434075.1 uncultured bacterium | reverse complement strand
CGGCGCTCCGGCCAGCTCGATCAATACGTCATACGAGCCGAGCGGCAGGCGCCCCGCCGCGGCCAGTTCCGCGTCGATACGCCCGATCACCCGCGCGTGCGCCGTGAGAAAGGCGCGCCAGGCATCTAACTGCAGTTCCGTGAGTTTTGGCTGAGAATCCATGCCCTGATTATACTCCAAAGTACTTGCATCCGCAAATATTTTGTGCTATACTGCGAAAGTAGTTGCATAGACAAATATTGTCAGAGCAACAAAACTGCTGATTATCGCGCGGGCCGCAGGCCCACGCCCTGATGCTAAGGAGAAAGACAATGCTAACGCAACTCATGCAGACTCAGCCGGACATCGCGTTCAACCTCTTCACCCTGGTGCTGCGGCTGGCCCTCGGCTTCGTGATCCTGGGCCACGGTGTGCAAAAGCTGTTCGGGTGGTTTGGTGGCTACGGCTTCCAGGGCACCATGAACTTCTTCACGCAGACGGTCCACATTCCCTACGTCTTCGGGCTGATGGCGATTGCCACCGAGTTCTTTGGTTCGCTGGCGCTGATGCTCGGTCTGCTGACGGCGCCGGTGGCTCTGGCCGTGGGCATCACGATGGTGACGGCGGCCTGGACCGTCCACCGGCCCAACGGCTTTTTCATGAACTGGGCGGGGAATAAGCCGGGGGAAGGTTACGAGTACTTCATCCTGGCCGGGGCCATGGCCCTGGCGTTGGTCATCGCCGGGGGCGGCACCTGGTCGCTGGACGCCTGGCTGGCCGGCCTGCGCCTCTGAGAAAGCCGAACACCCCGGACGAGAGTTTCGTCCGGGGTGCTCATGATAGACGATCAGCGACGGCGGGGAGCACTTGCCGACCGCGGCCACGTCCGGCAAGTATCTTCTGACTGCCCGTCCGCCCCACGCCGCTGCACTCTTATTGTCCCACCCCCGCCTTAACCCCACCTTAACCCTCGCTCAGAGTTTGGTTAAAAAGTCACGATGTTTCCGGCCTGCACGCGCCCGCTGCTACAGGAGCCCTTCCTGCCGGAACCGTTCGGCGCCTTGCTGCGTGAGTTGGCCCAGTTCGGCCAGCAGATCGTCCTCGACACTGGTGAAGTTGAAGCACGACTTGCCCTGCATCCGCTTGCGCAGCCGCGGCGACAGATCGGCGACCAACTCGGGGAACATATACACCGGCATCAGGTAGTAGCTGACATAGGTCTTCTTGATCTGCGTGGCTGCGAAGAACACTTCTCTGCGGTGGCGATCCAAAGCGTGCGTGTTGAGGTAGTAGACTTCGGCGGTGTCGGTGACCACGACCATCGCGGGCGCATACGGGTGCAATAGGCCTTTGAGCCGCTGGAAAACCAGGGGAAATTGTGTAGTATTGGGCATGGCTATCCTCACGTTGCTGGTATCTGGGCGCCGCTGCGGCTCGGTATGTGAAACGTCCGGGGCATCTATGCCGATTCTATGGCGCAGATTATGCCGGATGCGGAACCGGCTACCGGGGACTTGGATGGCAGGGGTGCGCCAACGAGATCGGGCGGACCGATCACGGTTCGCGCTACCGGGGAGACGCAAAACACCCCCGGTGACATGTCACCGGGGGTGCCCATCATATGCGATCAGCGACGGCGGGGAGCACTTGCCAACCGCGGCCACGTTTGGCAAGTATCTACTGACTGCCCGTCCGCCCCACGCCGCTGTACCCTTATTGTCCCACACCGGGTTTAAAGGAACCTTAAGCGAAGATTAAAGTTTGATTAAAGAATTGCGCTTCGTCCAATAGCCGGAGTATGCGGGAACCTTGCTTCGCTTATTCGCCGCCCTGCTCCTGGAACCGGTCGCGAAACAGGCCCATTTGCCCGCTATGTTCCCGCTTGTGCCCGTAGTTGAAGTAGACGATCAGGTCGTCCAGCGCATATTCCGGCC
>CBJNAR010001015.1:0-1917 GCA_966434075.1 uncultured bacterium | reverse complement strand
GATCTCTGTTATCGCCTGCGCAAGGCGGGGTGGCAGGTGCATTTTGCGCCGGTGACCGACGTGACCCATGTGCGCTATGCGAGCACGAATCAGCAGCGGGCCGCCATGAGTGTCTGGCTATATCGGAGCCGCATGCACTTTTACCGGCGGCATTATTCCCGGTGGCGCTTGCTGCTCTATAAAGCTGTAGTCACATACGCCATGGTCAGGGGCTTGGCACTGGGGCGGTGGCGATTGCGGCACCTGCGCGCGCAAGCGGATCGGGCCGTACTCGAAGAGGATATCGTGATTCAGCGGCGCATACTCTCGGCATTGCTCAAAGAGGGCTGATACGCGTGGTGCCGACACTGCATCCACTTTTGGAGACGCTGTTTCCGGCTCTAGACGCCGCCGGCATACGCTGGGCTCTCCTACGGGTTCCGGAGAACCTAGCCATGCCGGAAGGTGACATCGATTTGCTCGTCGATGGGATGGATCTGGGATGCGCCCGCTCCCTTCTGCCCCGGCTCGGGTTCGCCCCGGTGCCCCATTACGGGTATGGCCATCACTTTCTCCGCTACCATCAAGATACCGGGTGCTGGCTCTGGTTACACGTTGTCACGGAGTTGTCCTTCGGCCCCTATTATGCCTTGAAAACAGAGCCGGCAGCCGGGTGCCTGGCGCGCCGGCAGCGGACCGGGGCGCTGGTGATGCTGGCGCCTGACGATGCCTTCTGGGCGCTGCTGCTGCACTGCATCATAGATAAAGGCACCATCGCGCCCCGGCACCAGAGCCGCTTGCAGGGGCTAGTGGGCGCGGTCCAAGCCACCGGCCCCTTAGCGGGCTTCATGGCCAAGATTCTGCCTCCGGATTGGAGCGTGTTGCGCCTCGTCGCAGGCGTGCGTTGCGGTAACTGGCGGGCCCTGGAGGGCTTGCGCCAGCCGCTTTCCGAGCGCTGGCGGCGCAGGCAGGGCCTCACTGATCGGCAATTGCGCAGGCTACACCTGCTGCGGGGGCAGCACCAGATCCGCAGCCTGCTGCGGCGCCGGGGGTTGAGTGTGGCGCTGATCGGTCCCGACGGCGCGGGCAAGACGACGCTCGCCGAAGCGCTCCAGCGCGAGTTCATCTTGCCGGTTCATGTCATTTACGGCGGCCTGACCGGGGGGCACTTACCGCAAATCGACGCCCTCCGAGTGCCGGTGCTGGTGGTGGGCGGGCGGTTCGGCGTGTTCTGGTGCCGCTATCTCCTCGCGCTTTATCATCAACTCCAGGGGCGATTAGTGATCTTCGATCGCTATATCTACGATGCCGTTGCGCCCACTCCCTATCCCCTCAGCCGCCTGCGACGCGTTTATCGCTGGCTCGACGGGCACGCGTGCCCTCCGCCCGATCTCGTCCTGCTACTGGACGCGCCGGGCGAGGTGATGCACCGCCGCAAAGGCGAGTACTCTCCAGCGGAGTTGGAGGGCTGGCGGCACCACTTTTTAACATTGCGCCGCCGCCTCCGGCGGATGGAGGTGGTTCCTACGACTCGCGACCTGGATCTCGTGCATAGAGACGTCATCAACCGCATATGGCGGCATTATGCGGCGCGCTGGAGCGAAGGGAATCCGTGAAGACGCGATGTTCGGCTGGGCCGCCGCAGGCGCGGCCCATAGCGGGGGAGCTGGATACGCCAGGCTGGATCACACTGGTAGAGGTGCTCCAGCCGAAGGTTAGTGCTGGTCTCTCAATCATCATCGGCAACAACGCCCCGCTGCCGCCGGGGCCTCCCGTATCCGGGGGAGACACGGGGCCGGCTGATCTGATCGTCTTGTGGCCCAGCCCCGCCGAATGTCGCACGCCGGGCTGGCTCCCCCAGGCGGTGTGGCTACTCGCGCAGCACCTTGCCCCTGAGGGGATGGCCTACGTGCTGGTGCCTGCGCCCTGGCGCCTTGG
>CBJNAR010001014.1:0-1919 GCA_966434075.1 uncultured bacterium | reverse complement strand
GGGCTGGCACCCGGCGCGGTGATCCAGGTCTACCCCGCCCCGGCTGCGGCAGCCGGCGTCGCGTTGGGCCAGGAGGCGCCTTTCGGCACGGCCACCGTGGCTCGCGTCTTCCCCCTACGCGCCGAGGCTATGTTCGCCACCGTTCCAGCCAATCCCCCGACCCAGGCGCGCGCCCTCGTCATCCGGCCCGCCTATCCGGGGCGGCAGTTGCGCGTGGCCGTCCGGCCTACAGACGGAGCCGCGCCGAACGCCGTGCAAGCGCTGACCGCCGCCGTCGCCGAGCAGCCGCTGTTGCAGTTGGTCGCGCCCGCCGCCCCGGCCCCCGACGCGGTCGTCGCCATCGATGCAAGCAGCATCGCCTTCACCATCATGGCCGCCGCTCCGGACGACCACCCGCTGCCGGGTCTCGCACCCCTGGGCGGGCCGGGCATCGCTGTGCCGGTGGACACGCTGGCCGCGCCCGCCGCGAGCCGGCTGGCTGCCCTCGCCGCCTTTCGCGATGGGCTGGCGCGCGCCAATCCCGCCAGCGGCCTCAACGGGCTGCTCACCATGCGACTGGTGCCCGCGGGCGGCGGACTGGTCCTGGCGGGCGAGCCGGTGCTGCGACCGGGCGCTTCCTATAATATTGTCCTCACCTATCAGAATCTCGCCCCGCCCACCGTGGCGCCCGGCCCGCTCTACTTTGTGCTGTTCCGCTTCGCCGCCGGCGGCTCGGTGACGCAGTTGTACCCGCCGCCCGGCAGCCAGGAAACGCTAGCCCCCGGTCAGCAGTGGCCGCCCCCCGGCGGCGAGGACTACTTCCGCCTCGAAGTGCCGGCGGCGCCACCCGGCAGCGGCCCCGCCCGCGACTGGCTCAAGCTGTTCGTCGCCACTGCCGAGATCGACCTGCGCGGCCTGCAACAGCCGCCCATCCCTACCACGCCCACGCGCACCGCCGAACCCCTCCCGCCGCGCGGCGCCGCCGTGCCCGCGCTACGCACCGATGCCGGCCGCGACTGGATCAGCCTCCTGGTCTCTTATCAGATTGCGCGCTGATCGGCGCGGGCCGGTTTCAAACCGGCCCCTACACCGCAAAATCACAGTGCCCGCCTACGAACTCGTAACCCCGGAACCCCGCTACGCCTTTCCCCGTCTGATCAATAGAACAACAGAACAACTTGTACGCAACACGAACCTGCGCGGCGTTGGCGCGCAGGCGGCACCTGGTATTAGCGATGGATCAGAGAGCGAGCGTATTTTTCCGATGACGACTATCCGCCCCATGAAAATCATGGGCCTGTTCACGCTGGGGCTGGCGACGCTGCTGGTGGGCGCACTGCTCGCCCTGCTGACCGCGGGTTATACCGTGCGCGTCGACCTGTGGGGGTCCGGCGACACAGGTCTGCCCGCCGGCATCCCGGCAACCGCGACACCGGCGCCTGCCACGGCGATCCCGGCCACCGCCACGCCCGTTATCCTCGCCACGGCGACCCCGGCGCCCGTTGTGCCCACGGCCACCCAGGCGCCCGCCGCGCTGGACCTGGACGGCCCGCCCTTCCGCCTGGTGATCGACGGCCAGGCGACGACGCTGGCCTGGAATGAGGTGCAGACGCTGGTGGCACCCGACACGACCGGCCGGTTGACCGCGGATCGGGCGGCGGTGCGCGCCCTGGTGCAGCGCCTCGCCAAAGCCGTGGACCGGCCCGCACAGCGCGCCGCCTTCCACTGGAACGAGACCACGGGCCGCGCCGAGGTCGTGGTTGAATCTCATCCTGGCCGGGCGCTCGACGTGGAGGCAGCCGTCACCGACCTGGCGGCGGCGCTGGAGGGCGGTCGCGGCCTGGACGTAACGCTGCCGGTAAACACCGTGGCGCCGGAGTGGACCAGCGACCGCGTGCCCACCTTCGGCACCGACATCATCGGCGAAGGCCAGATCTACT
>CBJNAR010001013.1:0-1923 GCA_966434075.1 uncultured bacterium | reverse complement strand
AGTCCCGACAGCCGGAGCCTGCTGGTCGCCAGCGACGACGGGACATCAGCCGTGTGGAGCATCCCCGACGGGCGCAAGCGCTTCATGCTGCCCAGCCCCCAACCGCTAGATCCCGGCGCCGGCCATAATCCGAACTACGCGGTCGGTATGGATTGGAGCCCGGATGGCCGGTTGCTCGCCACATCCACATCCGACGGCACCACGCAGATCTGGGACGCGACCACCGGCCAGGAACGCTTCAAACTGGACATCAGCGTGACCACGGAGAACGGCGTGGTCTGGAGTCCCGATAGCCGCTATCTGCTGACCATCAACGACGATAATACAGTCAGCCTCTGGAACGCCGCCGACGGCAAGGAGGCCGTAACCCTGGCCGGGCACACCGATGCGGTGCTGAGCGCCGCCTGGAGCGGCGACGGCCGGCGCATCCTGACCACCAGCGGCCGGGCCGACGGGTCCGCCCGCGTCTGGGATGCACAGACAGGGCAGGTTCGCTTTATCCTCCCCGGCTATACCGGCCGTGTCACCGCCGCGGCGTGGAGCCCCGACAGCGGGCGTATCTTCAGTGCGGGCGCCGACGGCACCACCCGCCAGTATATGGTCGGCATCGGCGATGTGCTCGCGCTGGCCCAGAGCCGGGTCACGCGCACCCTCACGCCGCAAGAGCGCTTTACCTACTTCCTCGAACCGCTGCCGACCCCGGCCCGGAACGCAACACCGTCTGCGACGCCCTGACCCGCCGGTGGCGGCGCCGTGCCCGCGCAGGCCGGTGGATTACCCCGGACCGGGCAAGCAACTTGCTCTAGCGGCGGCAGGCACGGCGCTCTACCACGGCACAACCGCAACGAACACCCGCGATAGGCCATGCAGCCAGGGGAGAAACAATGCCGGCAACCAACTGGGAATACAAGATCGTCTTGCTGACAAGCCTGGGCGAGTACACGGAAGCGGCGGACAACCACGCCGGCACGGGCCACATCAACGACCTCGGTGCGCTGGGCTGGGAATTGGCCCAGGTGCTCAACTGGGATGCTGAGGCCGCACAGGGCTGGGTGGTGTTCCGCCGGGAGGTAGCCCCGGCTTCCGGCGATCTGTCGCCGGCATAGGGTTCAGGACTCGGTATAAGTCACGCCGCCGTCAGGGCGGGGGTTCCACCACTGGCAGTAGGCGCGCAGCGGGCAGAACAGGCAGACCGGCTTATAGGGCGTGCAGACCTGCGCGCCGAAGTCCATCAGCGCTTGGTTGAGCAGGTAGGCGTGGCCGGGCGGGATGAGCGCCGCGGCCAGTGCCCAGAGCCGCTTGTCGCGCACGGCAGCGCTGGGCCGCCCGGCGTGCAGATCGAACAGGCGGCTCAGCAATCGGTCCACGTTGGTATCGACAATCGGCGCGTCTTGCTGAAAGGCGAAGCTGAGCACGGCGCCCGCCGTGTAGCGCCCGATCCCCGGCAGCGCCAGCAACCCCTCCAGCGTATCCGGCAGGCAGCCGCCCAGTTCATTCGTCACGATGGTGGCGATGCGGTGCAGCCACTCGCCGCGCACATGATAGCCCAGCGGGTCGGTTACCTCCTTGACGGTGTCGAGCGGCGCGGCGGCCAGGGCCTCGAAGGTCGGCCAGCGCGCCAGAAAGGTCTCATAGACCGGGATCACGGTCGCCACCTGGGTCTGCTGGAGCAGGATTTCCGAGACGAGAACCGCATAAGGATCGGTGGTGCGGCGCCAGGGCAGGTCGCGGCCGGTCGCCACATACCAGCCAATCAGGCTCCGTTGCAGCGCCACCCGCAACGCGGGGTCGATATTCGCAAGCATAGGTGCATTATACCCGATATGCTGATCGGCCCACCCCGCGGTTGATATGCAATTGTTACCTTACCAAACCTATCCCCCGGCGACGCGCACCGTTCTTGAAAACACTAGGAGGGGTTTT
>CBJNAR010001012.1:0-1927 GCA_966434075.1 uncultured bacterium | reverse complement strand
TCGTATTTAACCCAGAAGATGGTATGCACATCCTGGCGCAATTGCGGGTCGTCGAGCACGGCGCGGTAGACGGCGGTCAGGAAGTTGGCCTGCGCGACCTCTGCGTCCGAGGGTGGGGCATTGGCCGGGGCCGGTTTGGCCTCCATGCCGATTTCCGTGACCCAGATCCGGCTGCGGAAGTCGCCCCGGTCGCGCAGCTTCTGCGCCATCACGCGCACCAGTTGCTGGAACTTGCCGGCATCGACCCAGTAGGGATGCAGCCCCACCCCGTCCCAGGGCACCACGTTCCAGCCGGGCCGCCCCGCGTCGCCGCTGGCCTGGTAGGCCTGCACGGCGGGCGCGACATAGAGCTGGTAGAGCCAGTCGAGTTCGTCGTGGCTGTTGTCGTTGGGCGGCGGCCCCAGCAGCATGCCGCCGATCAGCACCTGGGCCTCGGGCGCGACGGTCTTGATGTTGCGGTAGGTCATCGTGAGCAACGTCGCGTAGCGCTCGGGCTTGATCTCGGCGGTATGGCGGTTGGACGAGTTCCACAACTCGTAGTTGATGTTCGGCTCGTTGACCACCTCGTAGGCGCTGATGGCCGTGCCGTAGCGCTGGGCGATCTGCTGGGCGCGCCAGCGAAACACGCGGATGTAGTGGTTGCTGCCGTCGTCCTGGTCGGCGGGATCGTTGAAGCGCGATGGATCCACCGTGCCGCCCTCGTAGCTCACGATCCCGGCGTTGAGCAGGCCCAGCACCTTGAGGCCATGGCGCGGGGCGATGTCGTTGATGAAGAGATCGTAGCGGTCCCAGTTGATATCGCCCTCGGCAAAGAACTCCATACGCACCCAGCGCACGCCCATCTCCTGGAGTTCAGCCGCCTGGCGTTCCAGGGCCGCGCGATTAGGCGCGTTGGGGAACTTCTGCGGATCGCTGTTGTATTCATAGTAGGGATCGCGGGCGACCATGCCGAAGAGATCGGCCCGCGTGGCATCGTCCGCGGCGGGCGCCGCGTGGGTGGCGGGCGGGCGGGGCACGGCGGCCAGCAACAGGCTCAGCGCGGCGCCGGCCCAGAGGATGCGCCAGAGACGGGTTCGCAAGTTCGGGTCCTTTCCAACACGGGGAATCACACCAGCGTACAACACCATTATGACGAATGGCCTGCCGGTAGGTTGCATTAGCGCGTGCATGAAACGCGATTTGGTCGGGATCTTTCTGATGTATAATGGAACCACCCGGCCTTGCCGCCGGCCCGGCGCAAGCCATCCCATCCCGGCCCATCGTCGCCTTACGAGGAGGTCTATGGCCGACACGATTCCACAGCCCCCATCGGCCGAGAAACCCCCGCTGGAGCCGTCTGCCCGGCGGCGCGTCGTGCTCGCCGCGCCGGGCACCCCAGTTGCGCCGGAACCCGCCCTGCCCGTCTCTAAAGAGGTACCGGTGCTCGCCGTGGAGGCGCCCCGCGAGGAACAATCCTCGCGCGGGCCACTTGCGCGCCTATGGGCGGCGCGCGGCGGCTGGCTGGGCCCGGTGGCCTGGCTGCTGGCGCTGGCGGGCACCTTGGCTCTCGCCGCGGAGACGACGCGGACGACGGGCGAGATCGCCATCGTCGTGGCCGGCGTTCTGGCCGTAGTTGCCTGGGGCAGTGTGCGGGCCGTTCCCGCGTTTGTCGCCCCGCGCGCCGCGGGCCGGTGGGTGCCCGGTCGCCGGCACCTGCTCTGCCTTGGGGGCATCGCGCTGGCCGTCGCGCTGACCTGGGCGGCCGATGCCCGCTTCCTGGCCGGCCCCGCCGAGGCTTTCGGCGTGCCGGGATGGCTGTGGCTGGCGGCCATGGCCGTGCTGCCGGCCGCCGCGCTGGCCTGGCCGCGACCTGCACCGGTGGCGGGCGGCGGGTCCGATCCCGCACCGGAACCTGTCTCGCGTCGCTCGGTGCTGGTGGACGCGGCCA
>CBJNAR010001011.1:0-1927 GCA_966434075.1 uncultured bacterium | reverse complement strand
GGCGGGGGCGCGCAGCACATAGGCCACACAGGGGCCGGTGGTCGCCAGCCAGAGCCGCCGATCCTGCACGACCAGAGCGGCGATGCTCAGGTGCGGGTCATAGTGCCCCGCGCAGGCCTGGCTCCGTAGATACGCGGTAGTCATGCCCAGCGCGCTGTCCAGCGCTCGCCCGCCCTCCCGGCAGAGCGAGCCGTAAAACGCGCCGGCCAGATAGCGCAGCGCCGGCGCGGCGCCTGGGTGCCCCGCGACCGAGGACTCGCCATCCGCGACCGCGAACAGCGCACCGCGCGCATACCCGGCGGTATCGTGCGGCATGAAAGCCAGGGCGGCGCCCCCTCCCGTCTCAAGCGGGGGGGATGCAACGGCAGCTCCGGCCTTAATCAGCGTCGCGAGTTGTAGACTGAGCCGAGATTGGTCAGATTCCAACGCATACAGGGCGTTGGAGCCAACAATTCTGCCTTCCATCGGCGTCTCCTATGCAATTGTGCCGCCATACCCGGCGTCTTAGCTTCAGCGGGAACTGGGAACCTGCCTCCTCCTGGCCCAGTCGTATCGGTGAGAGATATTATATCCCCTGTTGTTGGGATTTGTCAACTAGGCAGGGATTTGTTTACCCTAACTTTACTGGCCTGCCCTCCGGCCCGAATCGCCGCTGCCCCGCCCTGAAGCCACCCCCGGCAGTCGCAGCGGGGTCTACTCTACCATATATCGAGCGGCTTGTGTTGCAAATGACGGCCAAATTCGGAAATTGTCACAGATTCGCCCGCCCGAAAAACAATCCTGGAATCCGCAATGCTAGATGGCTGCATGGCCTCTGCAAAATCCCGCTGCCCGAGTTGCACCGCGACGAAACGAAGAACGCGAAGATCATTGATACCTGCTCCGTTCTTCGCGGCCTGCCCGCCTGCTCGGTGAGCCCTAGCGCTGCCGGGCAGGACGCCCGATTCCGCAAATAGCCACCGGGGGCGATAATTTGGTATAATCAGAGCAGACCCACCGCAACCTTTCGGGCGCCCCGGTAGTCTAATTAATAGCAGCGCGAACACTTAGCACCAGGACCCTGCCCATGGCTCGCTCGCCCTTTACATTGCCGGCTTTGCGCGAACCGCGCCCGCGCCGCATCGCCCTGCCCGGCGCCCAGATAGTGGCCCTGTCGTTCGTGCTGGCCCTGGCCGGGCTGGCCGGCGGCGGCCTCATCGCGCTCAAGTGGCAGGAACGCAGCGACCTGATCCAGCAGCCGATCACCCGCGAAAGCACCCGCGAGACCATCGCCTCCACCATCACCAACCTGGAGAACGAGCAGGCCGACCTCAAGCGCGGCCTGATCGACGCCCGCGCCCAACTGGAAAAGCTGCAGGCCGACAGCGCCCAGGAGAAAGCCCAGTTGGGCGACCTGACCGCCGCGATCAACGCCGAGCGCGTCACCGCCGGGATGGTGCCGCTGGAGGGGCAGGGCGTCGTCGCCACCTTCCAGGACAGCACCGCCGCCGTGATTCCGCAGAACGAGGACGCCAACAATTACATCTTGCACGACTATATGCTGCGCGATGTGCTGAACACGCTCTGGGCCGGCGGCGCCGAGGCTATTTCGATAAACGGCGAGCGCATCCTGTCCAATACGCCGCTCTACTGTGTCGGCACGACGGTCATCGTCAACGCTACCCGCCTGTCGCCGCCCTACGAGGTCCACGCCATCGGCAACCCCGACGTGCTGGAAGCGGGACTACGCAACTCGCCGCAGATGCTCCAGTTCAACGAGCGCGCCCAGATTTACGACCTGCCGATCAGCATCCAGAAGGTCGCCCAAGTGCAGGTGCCGGCCTACAGCGGCGCCGTCGCCATGAAGTATGCCCATCCCGGCGACAGCGCGGATGAGCCGGCGCCCACCGCGGCGCCCGTCACGCCCTAGAGGACCGTCATGCAAAAC
>CBJNAR010001010.1:0-1930 GCA_966434075.1 uncultured bacterium | reverse complement strand
TGCGGCCCAGCCACTCGGCCAGCGGCGCCGTCAGCAGCAGGGCGGCGAGCAGCGTCAGCACAAAGCCCACCAGCCCGGTAAACACCTGCACAAAGCCGCGCGTCGTCGCGCCCCAGGCCACCAGCGCCACCAGCACCAGCAGCACACCGTCCACCCAGTTCAGTCCCGCCACCCGTTCCCCCTCGCATATCGGCCAACCATCAGGAAAGTATAGTCGCGCGGCGCCCTGGCTGTCAATCAGGCAGGCCTGACATCTGTTCATTCACGCTATTGTGCACCGCGAAGACGCGAAGGACGCGAAGAAGAAAACTGATATAAAGAACCTTCGCGCTCTTCGTTGCTTTGCGGTGCATTTATGACCGGCTGTGAGGGCGCGCGGTGGAGACGACCGGCCCTTCGACGGGCGGGCTAGGGGAACAACGGCCGTCTATGCGGGCGCTTGCTCATTAGGTTAGGCCGCGCAGGCGGCCTTTGTAAAGATAGCCGGAGGCTTGAGCCTCCGGGCGCCGGGGCGGGGCGCAACATCGTGAAGTAAATATGGCAGCTTTTTGGCCCCGCAAACTGCCTATTTTGCCGCTTGCTATTTGTTGGGAGATCGTGTATAATAGCGGAGATGGATTTCCTACTGTGTTCAACCCTCGCTACGATCTCCCTAATCTCGTCTCCTCAGACTGGTTTCCGGATTTAGTTTCAGGGCATCCAGGTTAATCCATTAGAACAAGACCCAATTTACTTAGTCCCGTTGAGGAGAAAGAGATTCGTGGATAAGACCCTTGTGTGCCGCGATTGCGGCCAGAGCTTTACGTTTACTGCCGGCGAGCAGGAGTTCTATAGCAGCCGTGGCTACACCGAGCCGCAGCGCTGCCCCGATTGCCGCGCGGCCAAGAAGGCTGCCCGCTCTAGTGGCGACAGCTACAGCAGCGGCGGTTACGGTGGTGGCAGCAGCTATGGGAACGGCGGCGGCTACAGCAGCGGCGGTTACGGCCGTGAGCGCGCCCCGCGCCAGATGACCCAGGTCATCTGCTCGAACTGCGGCAAGGAGACCGAGGTCCCCTTCGTGCCCACCGGCGACCGGCCGGTGTATTGCTCCGATTGCTTCAGCCAGATGGGCGGCGGCAGCCGCGGCGGTAGCCGCGGCGGTTCGCGCCGCTACTAGGCGCCCTGCCCGCCCCGTTCGGCGGAGATCATAGCGAGGTCCGGCGTGTAAACGCCGGACCTTTCTACTTTCCGAGCGCACAAAACCGGGCCCACTCAATGAGCGGGAAACGCCGCGATGTAAGGCTGCTTTCTTGACACTGTTCGCTGCTGGCTGCTATAATCGGCGCAATGACCGGAGTGCTACCCCCGGTCGTCCGTGACGCGGAGAAGGAGTCCCAAACCGGAGTGAAAGTGCCCCTTGCCGAGACCGAGCGGCGCTTGTTACGCGACCTGTTCGACCCGCGCCGGGCCGCGACGAGCTTCCCGCAGCACCCGACGGAGGCTGCGCGCCTCTATGAGGCACTCGACGGCCATGGCGACGTGGACCTGCCCCGCGCGGACGTGACGGCACTCGCAGACTTGCTCGGCCAATATCTGACCCGGCTGGCCGGCCCCGGCGCCCCGGTGCCCAACACGGCACCGTTGGACGACACGCTGGCCCTGGTCGAGCAGGCGCCCACCCTCCAGCATATCCACGCCCAACTCGTCCGCCATTTACGCGCCACGGAGTAGTGATCTCTCGAACGGGGCCGGGCACCGCGGACCGGCCTAGTCGTTGCTGAGGAGCCTGAACCCCCATGAGTCTGTTTCCCTTTGCCCGCCTGCGCCTCGTCCTGGCCGGCGTCTTGCTGCTGGCCGGTAGCCTGTTGGTCGCCTGCGGCGACACCGCGCCCGCGACCACGGCCCCCGCCGCCGCGCCCACGGCGACCACCGCCCCGGCGGGTGCCGGACC
>CBJNAR010001009.1:0-1931 GCA_966434075.1 uncultured bacterium | reverse complement strand
CGCCAGCGTCATCGGGCGGATCTTCGGGCTGGCGCTGCTGGCCCGGTCCCACCCGCTGCACCCGCTCCCCGCCGCCCTGGGCGAGCAGATCGCTGTGATGGAGGAGCGCGATTTTGCACGCCTGGAGGTGCCGCCGCCCGACACCGCCTACATGTTCAAGCACAACATTACCCGCGACGTGGCCTACGAAACGCTCCTCTTTGATCAGCGGCGGCAACTGCACCAGGCGATCAGCCGGGCGCTGGCGGCGCTGGCCCCGGCGGCCATTGACCAGCTTGCCTATCACAGCTATCTGGGCGAGGATTGGGAGCAGGCATTGGCCTACCTGATGGAGGCCGGGAGCCGGGCGCAAAAGCTGTTCGCCAACCACGAGGCGATTGACCACTTCGAGAAGGCGTTGCGTTGCGCCGAGAAGCTGCCCGCGGACACTACCCCCGCCCAGCGGCAACTGATCCACGGCAACCTGGGCCGGCTCCTCACCGCGACCGGCCAGTATGAGCCCGCGCTGGCGCATCTGCACGCCGCGCGGACGCTGGCCGAGCAACAGGGGGACCGGGAAGCTCAGGCCCGCGCCTGCCGCTGGATCGCCCGCCTGTACGAGAACCGGGCGGAATACGCCACCGCGCTGGATTGGATCCGGCAGGGCCTGACCGTGCTGGGCGACCAGCAGAGTTCGGCGCGGGCCGAGATGCTGGCGATTGCCGGGCTGATCAGCATGCGCCAGGGCAACTACGAACAGGCTATCGCGCAGGGGGAGGAGGCGATGCAGGTGGCGGAGCGGTTGGGCGACAAGGGGGCCCTGGCCTTCGCCTGCAACAGCCGGGCCGTCATCTCGGTCATCCAGGCCAACAACCGCGAAGCCGTCCACTACTTTGAAAAGACGCGCGCCCTCTACGAGGAGACCGAGAACATTTACGGCCAGGCGATGGCGGAAAACGGCCTCGCCAACGCCTATTTTAACTTCGGCGATTGGGGTCGCGCCACGGCGTACTATCGGCACGCCGGCCGCGTCTTCAACCAGACGGGCGACATCTATACGCTCGCCTTTGTCCAGAACAACCTGGGCGGGATCGCGCTGAATCAGGGCCGCCTGGACGACGCCCTGGCCGACTACCAGCGGTCGCTGCAAATTCTGGAGCAAATCGGCGGCTCCCCCTATGTGCGCGGGGCCTTACACATGAACCTGGGCGCGACTTTCGTGCGGCGGGGGGAGATTGCCGAGGCGCGCGCCCACCTGGAGTTGAGCCGCGCCTTTTACGCGCAGGCCGATGCCCGCGATTTCCTGCCCGAACTGCATCGCCATTTCGCCGCAGCGGCCTTGCGCGGGGCCGACTACGATCGGGCCGTTGATCATGCGAACCAGGCCCTGGCGTTGGCGCGGGAGTTAGCGATGCGCGTGGAAGAGGCGACCAGCTTGCACCTGCTGGGCGAAATCGCGCTGGCACGGGACGACGCCGCGGGAGCCGGCTCCTACCTGACGCAGGCGTTGCCCATCCTGGAAGACGCCGACCAGGAGTATGAACTGGCACGCTGCCGGATCACTGCGGCCCGGCTGTACCTCGCCACGGGCAATCCCGCCGCCGCCCAGGCGCTCTGGGCCGCCGCGGTGGCAACATTCCGCAAGTTGGATGCCCGGCTCGATCTCCAGGCCGCCGCCGCCCTCTTCCCTGCTGCGACGGTGGCTTCGCCATCCTTGCTTCCGCAACAGCAGGGCTGAAAGCGCCCGACCGGTTGCTGCTGAGAGAAGGGCAGCTACGCCGGGTGCTACAGGAATACGTGGAATGTTGTCCAGTACCGTCTGATAGCGGCACACTGACCGTTCAGTGAAATACCGTGGCGTGCTCGGTGGCATTATCCACGATTACTATCGCCACGCCGCGCGCTGGTAAGCGGTGCCGGCATAACGCATCCGCGCTCCGCGGTGTTAGCTA
>CBJNAR010001008.1:0-1940 GCA_966434075.1 uncultured bacterium | reverse complement strand
CCCTGCTGGGCGCACCGGCAAGGGCGCCGTGCTGTCCACCGGGGCGACGGTGTCGACCGGCGCGACCGGTGCCTCGTTAGCGGCAGATGGCGCGGCGCCGTCGGGCGTGATGCTATAATACGGCGGCGTTTCGGTTGCCGTGATGCCGCTCGGACCGTCGGCGTCGGGGGCCGGCGGAGCGGGCGACGAGAGGACGGGGCCGGCGGGATCGCTGCTCTTGGGGGTGTCCTCGTTCGCGTTCAAAGCCATCGAGTGTGTGACCTTCCTTAGCCAAATTTCGTACTGATGTTATACGGGCGCAGTGATACAGCGGCATTATACCCGCCGATTTGCGGCCCTGTCAACCGCGAGGCGACGGCGGCACCCGTATCACGCGGTAGCTTTCTCCCTTTCCGCGCCGGGAAGTGGGGCCGGGGGTTTAGTGCAGCTCCAGGCATCCTGCTGGGGATAACGTCCGCTGACGACAAACGAGTACGGGCGCGATAAATCGCGCCGCTACAACCAAGAGCCGGCTAGAATCTGCATCACGGCGTTTCCCCCTTCCCGCGCCGGGAAGGGGGCAGGGGGTTAGGCCCGTCGCGGAACTGAGGACCATGGACCACGTTAGTTATCATATGAGCACTTCTGATTCCGAGGCCGCCGCGCGGGCCGGCCAGGTCGCCGCGCTGGGGGCTATCATCCGCGCCCACATCGCCGCGGCGGGCGGGCGCATTCCTTTCGCCGACTTCATGGACCTGGCGCTGTATCACCCGGAGTACGGCTACTACAGCGCGGGCACCGTCACGCTGGGCCGGGGCGGCGACTTCACCACCTCGCCGGAGGTGGACCCGGCCTTCGGCGCGCTGCTGGCCGAGTTTGTGCGCCGCTGCGACGCCGCGCTCGACCACCCGCCCGCGTTCCTGCTGGCCGAGCACGGCGCCGGGTCGGGCCGCCTGCTGGCCGACCTGCTCGACGCCCTGCGCGCCGGCGATCCCGGCCTCTACGCCCGGCTGGACCCGGTCATCGTCGAGCGCAGCCCGGCGTTGCAGGCCCGCCAGCTTGCCACCCTGGCCGCGGCGGGCCACGGCGACCGGGTGCGCTGGGCCACGGAAGCGGGCGGCACCGGCCTGGTCTACAGCAACGAACTGCTCGACGCCTTCCCGGTGCATCGCGTGATCGCGGGCGACGCCGGGCTGGAGGAGATCTACGTGGCGGTGGACGCGCAGGGCGCCCTGGTGGACGAGCGCGGCCCGCTCTCCGATCCCGCCCTGGCCGCCTACTTCGCGGCGGCGGGCGTCACCCTGCCGCCGGGCCAGCCCGCTGAGGTGAACCTGGCGGCCCCGGCCTGGCTGCGGACCGTCGCCGCCGGGCTGGAGCGGGGCTTCGTGCTCACCATCGACTACGGCGACAGCGCCGAGCGGCTCTACGGCGGGCTGCGCCCCGAAGGCACGCTCTTATGTTATAGTAATGGGCAGGTGATCAGCGACCCCTACACGGCGCCCGGCGCGCAGGATATGACGGCCCACGTCGATTTCACGACGCTGGAGCGCACCGGGGCCGCCGCCGGGCTGGAGACGGTGGCCGCCACCCGCCAGATGGCGTTCCTGGTCGCGCTCGGCATGGGCGAGCGGATCGCGGCCCTGAGCGCGGCGCGCCCCGGCAACCGGACCGACCACGAGGATGCCCTGGCCCGCCGGGCGCGGCTCTTCCGGCTGATCGATCCCGACGGTCTGGGCCGCTTCCATGTGCTGGTGCAGGCCAAGAACGTGCCGCGGGTGCGCTGGCCGCAGGTAGAGTTGAGGTAGCGATGGCGACGGCGGTGAGCATTGGGCGGGGCAACTGGTGCAGCGCGTGCGGCACGACCCTTGCCGGGCGGGAGGTGGTGCGCCTGACCATGGGCGACCCGACCGCGAGCGCGCAATATTACTGCGCGGCCTGTGCCGGCCACTGGCTGCGTTGCG
>CBJNAR010001007.1:0-1942 GCA_966434075.1 uncultured bacterium | reverse complement strand
TGGTCAGCCAGACCAGCAGGTAGTGCCAGGGGGTTTGATTGGCGTAAAAGCCAATCCGATCGGTGAAAATAGCCGCAATCCCGCGCTGGGCCATCGCAATCGATTCGACCTCGTCCATCCACAGGCTGTAGCTGTCCAGGCCGTACAGCCGCAGGCTCAGCCCGGCCAGCAGGAGCACGCCCAGCAGGAGGTTCCCGTGCGATAATAAGCGCAGGCCCCCGGCGGAGGCCGCAGCCGGGGCGGCGATGGGAGTAACGGCGGAAGGGTGAATGGCCATCCTCGCTTTCTTGCCGTAGCCGGGCGCGGCGGGTTACCGCCCAATGGCGCGCAAAAAGGCCGCGCTGCTCGCAACGTCGAGGGCCGGGATGCGCAGCGCCTCCGGGTCATAACCGAAATCGTTGATCACCGCGCTGGGTGCGTATTCCGAGAAGATATACACGTTGTAGCCGTCCGCGCGCAGGCGCTGCACGTTGTCGTGCGATAAACTATAGACCAGGTAGACGGGCCGGTCCGCGCACCGGGCGATATGGCGGATTTCGCCGATACCGGCGGGCGCCAGCCGGGGATCTAGCGCCTCATAGCCGACCGGGACGGTGGTCCGATTCTCCACCGTCAACGCCTGTCCCAGCCCGGTCATCAGCACCGTTTTGCCGGAGCGCGCAAACGCGCAGACATCGGTCCGCAACACCGCAATTTTCGTACGCTCCATGTAGTCGCGCACCACGCCGCCCCAGGCCGGGCGGAGCGCAAAAGTGCGCCGGCCACTCGTGCCGCCCTTCAGGTCCACCGTGATCAGCCCGGCGACCACGATGAGCACGGCCAGGAGAATCCACTCGCGGGGAGACAACCAGCGGGCCAGCAGCAAATACAGGAAGGGCACCACGGGCAGCAAATATGCCGTCTGGTCGGCGTGCAGCAAGAACAGGGCGGTCACCAGGACGATGGTGCCGGCTTCCAGCACAACGGACGCATCCGGCGCGCGCCCCGCTGGCCGTAGTGTCTGCACCACCTGCCGCCGGTGGCGCGCCAGCAGGATGCCGAGCGCGATCGTGGCAACCAGGCCAAACAGCAGCAGGCCGTTATACACAATGAGCATGACATAGGCTATTCCGTGCAGAGGCGACTCAGGGATGCTGAGCATCGCCGGGCCGTTGGCCTGCAGGATCGGGACATAGAACAGCAATCCCAGGCCCAGGCTCAAACCCGCGACGAGAAGCATGTCGCGCCGCCGTTCGCGCCGCAGCCCCATAAACAGTAGTAAGCCAACCAGGAACAACGCGTGCGGCAGCCGGAAGCCAATCGCCAGCGCGAGCACGAAGGCGGCCAGGGCGTAGCGGCGCCGGATCGCCCACACGTAGGCCCACAGCAGCATGGCCAACCCCGCCACATAGTCGATGGTGGCGACCGCGTTGACCAGCAGGATGGGGGTGAGGGCAAACACGGTGATCACCAGCCGCCGCCGCGGGCTGTCCCAGACGAGATAGGCAAAAGCGGCGACCGCCAGCGCATAGAAGGTCAGGACCAGGAGATTCGCGCCCACATAGCTCGCCCGCGGCACCACCAGGGCCAACAGGTAGTCGAAGAGCGGATTACCGGGATCGCGCGGCGTACGGTAGACGCCTGTCCGGGCAAGGTTCAGCGCCGCCTGCGCGCTATTCGGCCCGTTCTCGTCCGGTCCATAGTTGATCCAGGCGCGCGGCAGCGTGGCTGCCACCACGACCCCGGCCAGCAGGAGCACCCAGATGTGGGTTCCAATCAGCGCGCCGGCTCGGGCCAGCAACGGGCGGCGGGTGGTCCGAGCTGTCTCAACGATCATCGAGTGCGTCCTTTTACGTTCCGGGCGTGGCCGCGCGCCGCTCGCTCAGGCCGGTTCGTGTTTGCCCCCGGCCGGCAGGCGGCCCCGCACGAGCCGTAGCCGCGGGCGGGCGTACCGCCAGGCGAA
>CBJNAR010001006.1:0-1954 GCA_966434075.1 uncultured bacterium | reverse complement strand
TATGCCCCGCCGTCCGGCGCCTCGGGGGGGTATGGTGCACCGGCTCCGCCCGCGTCCGGCCCCGGCCAGCCGCCCGGCGGCTACCCGCCCCCGGCGCCTCCCGCGAACCCCTATGGCCCGCCCGCCGGCCAGGGCGGCTACAGCCCGCCGCCGGGTGGCGGCGAGGATCGCGCCCGCCAGGAAGGCGGCCTGGAGCGGCCAGAGGATACCCCGCCACGCACGTGAGCAGGCTGTATCGCCGGGTTATCAGGTTGTAACCGCTATGGCGCGCCGGCTGTGCGACAATTAGAATGCCGGACTCTGTCTGCGGAGAATGCCATCCAAGCAGGGATCTTGAGCGGGTCCGGGGTCTTTAGCGCACAGGAGGTCAGCCATGGCGGTCGATGTGGGCGCGATTCTATCGCGCGCTTTCCAGGTCACCTTCAAAAACCCGGTACTCTGGCTGCTGGGGTTCCTGGTGGCCATCCTATCGAATAATTTCAACACAACTTATCGGTTCAATGCCGCCGATTTTACGCCCAATTCCGCGTTGGGCAGCGGCATCCTGGCCCTGGTGATTCTATTGCTGGTTATCGCGCTCTTTATCCTGCGGGCCGCGCTTGAGGGTGGCTTGATCGCCGCCGCGGCTCAGGGTGCCCAGGACGCCCATCCGGCGTTCCGCCAAGCCTGGCAGGCCGGGCGCGCCCGAGTCTGGCGCGTGCTGGCGCTGAACATCATCTTCGCCGCCTTCGTGTTTCTGCTGGTGCTGGGCTTGATCTTGCTCGCCCTCCTGACGGTCGGGGGCGCGGTGATCAGCGGGGTTTTCGCCGGCAACGGCGCGGAGAACACCCCGGACGCTTCGCGGATTGCGGCCGGCATCGGCTGGGCGCTGTTCGGCCTGGGCGTGATCGCCCTGGTGGCGGTTCCCGTCGGGTTCATCCTCACCACGGTGACGCAATTCGCCCAGCGGGCCGCCGTCCTGGATGATCAGCCGGTGGGCACGGCCTGGAGCACCGGTTGGCACCTGCTGCGCGCCAACCTGGCGAACGTCATCCTGGTCGTGCTGGCTCAGATCGTGGTGAACATCCTGGCCGGCATCATCAGCGCGGGCATCATCGGCGCAATCGCCGCGCCGGCGGTGCTGGCGCTCGTCCTCGGCGCCGGGCAAAGCCACACGCTGGCGTACATCCTCCTGGTCGCCGTGCTCGTGCTGATCGGCCTGGTCATCAGCGGCGTGCTCCTGTCTCTGCCCACGGCGTGGAACTCCACGCTGTGGACGCTGTTCTACCGGGCCGTCACCGTGCCCGTTGTCGGGCAGCCGGGGCCGAGCGCGCGCCTCGGCGGGCGGTTCCCGCCGACCGTGCCGGGGGCCTATGGCCGCTAGCCGGGTCGGCGACGCGCTACGCACCACGGGGGCGGCGGCCTGGCAGATGGGCCGCCGCCCCGCCGTTGCCGGCGCCCTCGGCGCGCCGCTCGGCGTGCTGGCGCTGCTGCTCTGGCAGGCGGGCGCGGCTTTCGTCGCCACCGCGAACCGCTGGCTGCCCTACCCTTACCCCCGCCCCGGCTCGGAGGGCCTGATGCTCTACGAGACGCTGCTCATGCGCCAGGGCGGCGACCTCTACGGCCCGATCACGCCGGACCGCTTCATTTCCGGCCCCTACCCGCCCGTCTACTACTGGCTGGCCGGCCAGGTCATGCCCGCCGTGCCCGGCTTCTTCGACGGCCGCAGCCTCTCGATGTGGGCCGCGCTGGCCGCCGCCGCCGCGGCGCTGCTCACCGTGCTGGTGACCACCCTCGCCACAGCCCCAGCGCCCGACCGGCCCGGTCGCGGCGCCACCCTGTTGATCGGGCTTGCCGGGGGGCTGGTGGCGGCGGGGCTCTGGGTGGCCGCCCCGCTGGTGCTCATCTGGGCCACCCGCTTCCGCGCCGACATGCTGATGATGGCCTTCATGGCCGCCGGGCTGGCCTGCGTGGC
>CBJNAR010001005.1:0-1962 GCA_966434075.1 uncultured bacterium | reverse complement strand
CGACCGGCTCATCCCCGAGCCGGAGGGGGGCGCGCATACCGACGTACCGGCGATTATGGACCGGGCCGGCACCGCCATCCGCGAGGAGCTGGATAGCCTGGAGCAGGCGCTGGGCAAGCGCCGGGACGCCAACATGCGCAAACTCCTGGCCGCCCGGCGCGCCAAGTACATGCGCATCGGCGTCTTCAATGAGTCCGGCGCCCCGGCCAGCCCGGTACCCCCGGCCACCGGCAAGCGCCGCAATGGGCGCGAAACCGGCGATGCCCTGCCGCCGCAGGGGATCGAGGTGCTGCCGGCGGATCTGCCGGCCGGGGAGGACCACGCGTAAGCGCGCGGGGGCCGAAAGCAACAAACCCGACCATCAAGGTCGGGTGCTGCCGGGCCACGGTGCCGAAGGTGGGATTCGAACCCACACGGGTCTCCCCACACGCTTTTGAGGCGCGCGCGTCTGCCGTTCCGCCACTTCGGCGCAGCTACAGTATACAGAATTGTGGCACCCATCGTCAAGCATCGATCCGCGCCTAGCGGCGCACGCCGGATACCAGGAACTGCATGGACGAGCTAGAGCAAATCGCCGCCGCACAAAAAGGTAGCCTTGGCGCCTTCAACGATCTGGTCGCCCAGTATGAGCAGCGCGTCTTCAACCTCTGCTTCCGCATGCTGGGCAGCCCCGATGCCGCCGCCGATGCCACCCAGGACACCTTCCTCTCCGCCTGGCAGGCCATTGGCCGCTTCCGCGGCGGGTCGTTCAAGTCCTGGCTGCTGCGCATCGCCACCAACGCCTGCTACGACCAGCTCCGGCGGCGCCAGCGGCGGCCCACCCAGTCGCTCGACCAGTTGATGGGCGACGAGCAGCAGCCGCTCGACCTGCCCAGCACCGACCGCAGCAGCGACCCCGAAGACCGCGCCCTGCAGACCGAACTGAGCCGCGAGATCCAGCGCGCCCTCAACGGTCTGCCCGAAGACCAGCGGCTGGCGATTGTGCTGGCCGATATTCAGGGCCTGAGCTACGACGAGATCGCCGAAGTCACCCATACGTCCCTGGGCACCGTCAAATCACGCATCAGCCGGGCGCGGTTTAAGATGCGTGATTCACTGCTGGACCGCGGGGAACTATTGCGCTCCAGGGCGCGTCATATAACTGGTAGTTGAGGAAGATGGTCTCGCCCTAGGTTGGATTTATGCTGTTGAATACGCCCATCCGAATATCGAAAAACGCCCCCGGCCCGCATGTGCTGGATCAACTCGCGGCGTACCTGGATTACGAGTTGCCCGAGGATCAGCGCGCGGTGGTGCGCGAGCACCTGCGGCGCTGTCCGCAGTGTGAGAACGAGCTAGCCACGCTGCGCGCCACCAAGCAACTGCTGCGCGACCTGCCGGACATGGCGCCCCCGCGGTCGTTCCGGCTCAGCCCCGAGCAGGTAGCCGCCACGAACAAGCAGGGCGCCATGGCGGCGCTGCCGCTGGGGCGTGCACGCCTGCCGCGCCTGGTGCTGGCCCTGCGGGGCAGCGCGGTCTGTGTCTTTGTGGTGCTGCTGCTGCTGGTCGGCACCGATCTGACCAGCCGCCCCGCGGCCCTGGCCCCGACGACGGCGGCGTATGTGCCCGCTGCGGATACGGGGGTCGCCGCCGAGAGCCACAGCGATCAGGCGCAACTGCGGGCCATGCCGGCCGCTGCCCCGACCAATACCACGGCGGCGGCCGCTGCCCAGGCGACCGACACGACCGCCCCGGCAGCCGCAGGCATGGCCCAGCAGAACCTACAACCGACAATGGCCGCCGCAGCCCTCGCGCCGGAAGCCACGCCCGCCGCCGGGGCCGCCGGGGGCGCGAGTTCGAGCGCGGGCGGTTCGCCGCTGAACACGGAAGCCGCCGGCACCCCGGTCCCGGCCATGGGTGGGGCCAGTCCCGACCAGGCAAGCACCGCCGCTTCGATCAGGATGACGATCTTCGAGAACCACG
>CBJNAR010001004.1:0-1968 GCA_966434075.1 uncultured bacterium | reverse complement strand
CTGTGCACCCTTGCTGGCTGATACCGAAGCTGTAGGCGCGCTGATCGTCGGCAGCTACAGCCCGCGCCACTGGACCCCCGACGACGTGAGCCTGCTGGGGGCGATTGGCCGGCAGATCGCGCTCTCCGTGCGTCTGGCCCAGCTCTACGACCTGGAGCGCGAGAAGGCGGCCCGCAGCGCCGAGCGCGAGCGCGTGGAGCGCGACCTGCTCAACACGGTCTCGCACGAGTTGCGTACCCCGTTGACGGCGATCAAGACAGGGGTGAGCGGCCTGCTCGCGGGCAGCGCCGCGCGGCCGCCCGCCGAGGCGCGCCTGCTACAAAACATCGACCGCAGCACGGAGCGCCTGATCTTGCTCATCAACGACGTGCTCGACATGGCCCGCCTGCGCGCCGGGCGCGTGACCCTGGCCCGTGAGCAGCTCGACCTCGGCGAGGTAATCCAGGACGCCCTGGCGACGGTGCGCCCGCTCGCCGAGGCCAAAAATCAGACGCTGGTGACGGACCTGCCGGCCCGCGCCGCGCAGTGTGCTTGCGGATTGCAGGCGCCCGCCGACCGCCGCCGCGTGGAGCAGGTGCTGTTGAACATCCTGAACAACGCGACCAAATACACGCCGCCCGGCGGGCGCATCACCGTGGGCGCGGCGGCGGAGCCGGGGCAGGTGCGCGTCTGGGTGCATGATACCGGCCCCGGCATCGACCCCGCCGACCAGCGGCGCATCTTCGAGCGGTTCTACATCGGCCCGCGCGAGGGTGGGCGACCCGACGCGACCGGCCTCGGCCTGGCAATCGCCAACTCGCTCATCGAACTCCACGGCGGGCAGATCGGCGTGCAAAGCAGCCCCGGCACGGGCAGCCTGTTCTACTTCACGTTGCCCACCACCGCGCCCCTGGTGCCCGCCGATGTCTGATCCCGGCGCCGTGGCGATCCTCGTCTCGTCCCTGCTGTTCCGCCCGCGCCACCTGTCGCCGGCCCGCGCGGAGGATGTCTACCGGGCGGGCGAGACCCTGGCGCTGGGCCTCGACATCGCCCTGGCCGCGGCGGGGGTCAAGCGCACCAGCCTGATCGCCCAGCGGCCCAACCGGGTCGCCTTCGACGAAAGCTGGGCGCCGCCCGGCGGGTGGGCGCACTTCGAGCAACTGTTGCTCGCGCTGGATACCGGCGACTCGCTGCCCGGCCCTGATATGCCCATCGATCCCGCCCTGGCCGAAATGCGTATACTGATTGCGGAAGGCCAGCGCGCCAATCGCTTCCCGCACCTGCTGGGCCATGCCGCCGCGCCCTGGTACTACGTGCCGCGCGAGTTCCCGCGCCCGCTGCTGCTGCCCGAACCGCAACCGCAGAGCCACGCGGGCACCGCGCCGGGGCGCCTGTTGTCGGTGGGGTCGGTGCCCGCGCTGGCCCGCGAACTGGAGGACCTGGAGCCGCTGCTGGTAGCCCGCGATCTGGACCCGCAAGTCTGGTTCCCGGCCCCGCTGCTGGAGGCCACCGCCGTGAGCCTCGAGACGGGCCTGGTGATTACGATGGAGCCGTCAGCTTTCAGCCGTCAGCCGTCAGGTTGACGGATGCCGGAGACGCCATCGCTTTAGCCTTGTCATTCTGAGCGCAGCGAAGAATCTCGTCTCGTTGGGGTAAGCGACGAGACTCTTCGCTTCGCTCAGAGTGACAAGGGTAGTTGAGTGACCGGATGTACGCGAAAGACCGGCCCTGCCGGTGTAGGGGCGGGTTTCAAACCCGCCTTGCCGCCTTACCGCGAAACATGACCGCAGGCGCCCACCATCTGCTCCTGAATGGACAGCACGACAGCCTGGAATACTACCGCCGCCACCCGTTCTCCTGATTGCTGACGGCTGACGGCTGAAAGCGACCTATGGACGCGACACGCGACATGAAAATCCTGGTGGTGGACGACGACCCCGACGTGGTCGAAGCCATCAGCCTCTCGTTCGGGTTGCAGTGGCCCGAGAG
>CBJNAR010001003.1:0-1972 GCA_966434075.1 uncultured bacterium | reverse complement strand
GCATCAGGCCGTTCCACGACACCTGCACCTTGTCGTCGCGCCCCGGCCAGTCGCGCTGCGCCCGCGCCGCATAGAGCTTGCCCCGCGCCGCGGCCAGCAAGGCCGGCACCGTATCGAGCGGCAGATTCAGGTCCTGGGCCACGGCATCCGCCGGGCGCGGCACATTGAGGATGGTCTTGCCCTCGAAGTTGCCCTGCTCGGTCACGCCCCAGTAGGCGCGGGCCACGCGGGCCTCCTCCGGCGTGAGCACCGCGTCGATCTCATCCGGGGTCCAGACATAGAACTTGCCTTCCTCGCCCTCGCTGTCGGCGTCCTGCGTGGAGTAGAAGGCGCCCTCCGGGCTGGTCATCTCGCGCACCACGTAGTCCAGCACCTCTTCGACGATGCGCCGGTAGAACGGCTCGCCGGTGATCTGGTAGACGTGCAGGTAGAGCCGGCTGAGCAGCGCGTTGTCATAGAGCATCTTCTCGAAATGGGGCACCAGCCAGTGGTTGTCCACCGAATAGCGGTGAAAGCCGCCGCCCACCTGGTCGTAGATGCCGCCGTTCGCCATGGCGCGCAACGTCTGCTCGATCATCGCCAGCAGGCGGGCGTCGCGGGTGCGGTGGTACTGGCGGACCAGGAACTCCCAGGCCATCGGCTGGGGGAACTTGGGCGCGCCGCCCAGGCCGCCGTGGCGGCTGTCGAACTCCCCGGCCAGCGCGGCGGCCGCCCGGTCGAGGAACTCCGGGCGCAAGGCTTCGGGCGCGGCGGGGATGGCGCTCTGTTCGGCCAGGTGCGCGGCCAGGTCGTCCGCCGACTGGTCGATCTCGCCGCGCTGCTGCTCGTAGGCGCGGGCCACCGATTGCAGCACGCGCTTGAAGCCGGGCAAGCCATGGCGGTCGTCGGGCGGAAAGTAGGTGCCCGCGAAAAACGGCTTGCCCGCGGGCGTCAGGAACACCGTCATCGGCCAGCCGCCCTGCCCGGTCAGGGTTTGCACCGCCGCCATATAAATCGAGTCCAGGTCGGGCCGCTCTTCGCGGTCCACTTTGATGGACACAAAGTGCTGATTCATCAGGGCCGCCGTGGCCGGGTCCTCGAACGACTCGTGCTCCATCACGTGGCACCAATGGCACGCCGAGTAGCCAATCGACAGCAGAATCGGCTTGTCCTCGGCGCGGGCGCGGGCCAGGGCCTCCGGCCCCCAGGGGTACCAATCCACCGGGTTGTGGGCATGTTGCAACAGGTAGGGGCTGGTTTCTTGACTCAAGCGATTAGCCATGGCGTGATCCTCTCTAATGGGCAACGGTCGCCGGCCAGGCGGGCCGGTATAGCCGAGTGCCCGCAAGGACTATGCCAACTTTCTTAACGTGTTGAAATCAAGATTTAACCAAAGGTACTATTGTGTTCTCTTAAAAGTCCGGATATGATAATAGTAGGCGTGATCCCACGCCGCGTGAGTTGGCCCGCTGCCAGCGCGTGAGTTGGCACACTGACAGCAGCATTTGACGTTCTGGGAGCCGGGGACATGAAAAAGGATAGTCGCTTACGGGCGCATGCCGCGCGCGCGCAAGGGCTGGTGGAGTACGGGCTGATCCTGGTCTTAGTCATGGTCGTCGTAGTCGTGGTCGTCGCCCTCGCCGGCGATGATCTCAACACGATGTTTTCCGTCGTCGCCAGCGAGGTGCTGGCTATTACCCCCTGAGCCACGCCTGCAACCGCGCCGCGCCACGCTGCATGGGTCCCAAATATAATTAAATCGCCATTCATTTGCCATCTATACCTGATTTTTCCTTGCATAATTCGGGACCTTGTGGTATAATTTCCCCGTAAGCACGCGGCCGTAGCTCAGCGGATTAGAGCGTTGGGTTGCGGACCCAAAGGTCGTAGGTTCGAGTCCTATCGGCCGCGCCACAGCCGACCTATTAACTCGTTAATGGGTCGGCTTTTTTATGGAGAGGTGTCCGAGTGGTTGATGGAGCTCGTCTCGAAA
>CBJNAR010001002.1:0-1974 GCA_966434075.1 uncultured bacterium | reverse complement strand
GCGCATCAACTCGAAGGCGACCTCTTTGTTGCGCGCGCCCTTGGGGATGAAGAGGCTGCCGCCGCCCTGCACCGAGCCGGTCGTCGTGCCGTCCATGCCGTGGGGCAGCGTGGCCGTGCCGATGCAGGACAGATTGGGGCAGATCGCCTTGAAGGAATCGGGCGCCTCGTTGCGTAGACGGCCCAGGTCGAACGGCCCCGTCCAGAGGATGGCCGCCTTACCCGACCAGAACACCGTCACCGGGTCGAACCGCTGGCCGGGCGCCGGGGGCGGCGGGCTAACATGGTCCACGTTGATCAGGTCGCTGAAAAACTGCGAGATCTGGACCGTGGCGGGCGCGGCAAGCCCCGCGGTCTTGCCGTCGGCGCTCAGCAAACTGCCGCCGTTCGCCAGCACATGGCCGGCCATGGCCCAGGCGCTGTTGCCGAGCACGGTGCCGTAGACATCGCCCTGCGTCAGCTTGCGGGCGTACTCGCGGGCCTGTTCATAGGTCCAGTTCGCCGACGGCGCGGGCAGGCCGGCCTTCTGGAACAGATCCTTGCGGTAGATGGTGAAGAGGCTGTTCACGTCCAGCGGCACGCCGTAGTGGACCCCCCGCCAGACCGTATCCTCGATGGAACCGGGCGACAGTTTATCGGCGTCGATGGCCGGCCAGAGGTCGTCGATGGACTCCGCGTAGCCCTCTGCGCCCATGACGAAGGCGTGCTGATGCGCCAGGTCGATGCTCATCGTCCCGCCCGCGATCTCGGTCTTCACGCGCGCCGGGATCTGATTCCAGTCGGTGCCTTCGAGGGTAACATGGACGTTTGGGTACATCTGCATGAAGGCGTTGACGACATCGACCACCGGCTTGACCTGGTAGTAGTCGGCGGCAAACAGCACATGCAGGTCAACCGGCCCCAGCGCGGCGATCTTGGGATTCTTGGGCACCCCGTAGTCCTGGGTACCCGCCACCGGCGTCGGCGTCGCCGCTGGGGCTGTGCCCGTATCGCAGGCCGCCAGCACCAGGCTGCCCGCCAGCAAGCACAGCAGGGCGATTGACCACGCTTTGCGGCATGGTGCAAACATATTCGGCTCTCCTCCAATGTGCGATAGGCCCGGCCACGCGCCTGGCGGCACGTGTCCCCTCCGCGCCTATCGACCCCACCGGCCACCAGGGTGCCGGCGGTTGCGCTCCCCACAGCGCACTAGCATCGTAGCATAGCCGGCCCGGCCCGTCAAGCGGGGCCGCCGGTTCGCGGGCACAACTCACTGGTACAGCCCTGTTGGGTCGCACTCTCTTATATCAACGCACGACGGCGCCGAAAGGTCGCATCTACCGAAGACAGAATCGCGTTCCAGATTCCCCCGGTGAATGCAGCCGGGACGGGCCGGCGATGGTTATTCCGCCACTAGCGGGATCACCGCGAACTGCTCCACGTCGACCAGGCCGAAGTCGGTCAGCTTGAGGCTGGGGATCACCGGCAGGGCGACGAACGACATGGCGATGAACGGGTTGGGCAGGGTGCAGCCGAGAGCCTGCGCCGCCGCGACTTCCTCGTGGGCCAGGCGGGCCATCTCCTCATAGGGCCGCGCCGACATCAGCCCGGCCACTTCGAGCGGCACCTGCACGAGGACCTGCCCGCCGGCCACCGCCGCCTGCCCGCCGCCCATGGCGCCCACCGTGCGCGCGGCCAGCAGCATATCGGCGTCGTTGGTGCCCACCACGACGATATTGTGGCTGTCGTGGGCCACCGACGAGCCGATGGCGCCGCGCTGCAAGCCGAAGCCGCGCACGAAGCCCACGCCCACGTTGCCGCAGGCCTTGTGCCGCTCCCACACCGCCACCTTCAGCACATCCTGGCTCAGGTCGACCTCCAGGCGCCCGTCCACCACCGGCACCGTCGCGACATCGCGCCCGGTCACGATCTGATGCGGGATCATGACGATGACGTGGACACGATTACCCTCTGCGGCCGAAACTGCGAGATGGTG
>CBJNAR010001001.1:0-1975 GCA_966434075.1 uncultured bacterium | reverse complement strand
GGTCTGCGCCTGCGCGCGCTTACCGAGCGTGCGGAGCGGTTCGCCGTCATAGGCGATGGGTTTATCGGCGCCGCGGTCGCGGCGGCCCTGGCGGATCGCTGAGAAAGGTGAGACTACGAGGTGCAGATAGCGCAAAACTGAGAGGAGATAGCGAGGCTATGGTTACTCAACTGCAACGACTGGTAGCGGCGGGGCAAAGCCCTTGGTACGATGATATACATCGCGGCCTCATGAAATCAGGCCGGCTACAGGACCTTGTCACGCAGGGTATACGTGGGGCGACCGTGAACCCCACAATCTTTGCGAAGGCAGTGGCCGGCAGCACGGACTACGATAGCGAAATACAAGAGTTACTAGGTCGGGGACTGGGCCCGGCGGAAATATATGAGCGGCTGTTGATCGAGGACGTCCGGTCTGCAGCCGACCTGTTCCGCCCACTATATGACGAGACCGGCGGCGCCGATGGGTACGCCAGCATCGAGGTATCTCCCTACCTGGCCGCGAACACGCAAGGCACTATCGAGGAGGCACGCAGGTTCTTCCGTAGCGTAGACCGGCCCAACGTGATGATCAAAGTACCTGCCACCAATGCCGGAGTGCCCGCGATACGCCGGCTTACGGGCGAGGGCATCAACGTTAACATTACGCTAATTTTCGGTATCGAGTACTACGAAAAGGTAATGGACGCCTACATCGGCGGTCTGCAGGATCTCCAGACGCGGGGCCGATCTCTCGATAAGGTAGCATCCGTCGCCAGCTTCTTCGTGAGCCGCGTGGACACCGAAGTCGACAAGCGCCTGGATGCACTCATCGCTGCCGCGCCGGACGAGGCAAGGAAGCACCAACTGCGTGAGTTGAAGGGTAAAGCGGCGATTGCCAATGCCCGTCTGGCGTACCAGCACTACCAGAGGAAGTTCTCCGGGGCGGCGTTCTTGCGGCTGCGCGCGGCAGGGGCCAGGGTGCAGCGTCCGCTGTGGGCCAGCACGAGCACCAAGAACCCCGCCTACCGGGATGTCATGTATGTCGAGCAGCTAATTGGCCCGGACACCATAAATACCATGCCGCAGGCCACTATAGATGCTTTTCAGGATCACGGGCAGGTCGCGCGCACCCTAGACCGGCACGTGGATGAGGCACGCACGACGATGCAGGCGCTGGCTACCGCAGGTATCAACATAAAGGAAGTAACGGATAAGCTTCAGACAGACGGCATAGCGGCTTTCTCCCAGTCGTTAGAAAGCATCTACGCTGCGGTTCGCCACAAACGGATGTTGCTGCTTGAAGATCAGCAGCATGTGATCTCAAACGCTGGTCAGCCGCCGATCTGAACCGGCGCCCAGACTACGCTTCAGGGCTCCCGACGGCAGCCATGCGGTGGCCCAGCACCTGGACCCTTACGGAGGACAAAGCGATGGAAAGCAAAGTAAAGCTCTTTGGACACCCTATTCACCCGATGCTGATCGTATTCCCGCTCGGCCTGCTGGCTATCGCGGTGATATTCGACATCGTGCGCATGTTTACGGGTAACACCGTTCTTGCCACCGTGGTCTTCTGGAATATAGCCGCAGGCGTCATTGGCGGCCTCCTGGCTGCCGTCTTCGGCTTTCTCGACTGGCTCCGCATCCCCGGCGGCACCAGGGCCAAGCAGATAGGTCTCTTACACGGCGGAGGCAATGTGGTCGTCGTGGCGCTCTTTGCGGTCAGCTGGCTGCTGCGCCTGAACGAGCCGAATTACGTACCTGGCACCGTGGCCTTCATACTGGCGGTGGTGGGGGTGCTGCTCGCCCTGGTGACCGGGTGGCTCGGCGGCGAGCTGGTGGACCGGTTGGGCGTTGGGGTAGATGAGGGCGCGCACCTGGATGCGTTCGACATCATTGATATCGAGGGCGATGGCTCCATTGCGGGTCAGCAGGGTGCGCCCGGCATTGGGCGTGACGGTGATGATCTCGCTGCCTTGGGAGCCGTTGAGGCGAAC
>CBJNAR010001000.1:0-1976 GCA_966434075.1 uncultured bacterium | reverse complement strand
CCCCAAACCGGTCCCTCCTGCGACCCCCCTCGTTTTGCGGTGTAGGGGCCGGTTTCAAACCGGCCCGCGTCGATTACCGGGGCGCCTGGTTGAGGGGAACGGACATCCCTGCGCGGTGTAGGAGCCGGTTTGAAACCGGCCCGCGCTATCCCCGCTCGAACACGAACTGCATCCGGGGCACCGCTGAATCGGGCGGCAGGCTTTCGTCGAACTCGCGGCACACCACCAGCGGGCGAAACCCGATATCCGCCGTCAGCGCGCGGATTTCGTCCGGCGTATAGACCTGCCACTCGAATACGTCCGGCGGCACATCGAGGCCATAGTCGAGCCGCACCGTGAGCCGGTCCCCGGCCAGCGTCTTGCGCTCGACAATCGTGCGTCCCTGATCCGTGCGCGCCCGGTCTCCCTGGTGCGCGGCGAAGAAGGCGCGCTGGTAGATGTCCAGGATGAACCGGCCACCGGGGCGCAGCGCGTCATGGATTTGCTGTAACACCGCTGTATTGGCCGCCGCGTCGAAGTAGCCGAAGCTCTGCCACAGGTTGAGCACGGCGTCGAACGGGCCGGGCAGCGGGGTCAGATCACGCATATCCCCTTCCACCCAGGCCACGCCCGCGCCATCGCGGCGCCGCGCCTCGGCCAGCGCATCCGCGCTGCGGTCCAGCCCCGTCACCTGATACCCGCGCGCCGCCAGCGGGATGGCGTGCCGCCCCAGCCCGCAACACAGGTCCAATACCCGCCGGTACGCCGGCAGCGACAGGTGCCGGAGCAGGAAAGCGATCTCCCGCTCCGTCTGCACCGGCGAGAAATCGCGCAAGAACGTCTCAAACCAGGTGGCGGAGTAGCGGTTCGTCATTGCCCGGAGGCTGGGTTCATTGGGTGGTCCTTTCCCCATCAGGGGCGGGCGCTAAACGGGGGAGATCGCGAGTTGGGCGCGGCGGCTGCCCCGATCATCACAAGTGGCGCAGTTCCTCATTGGCCGGCTACGCCTTGCGGACGGGGTAGCGCAGGTGGGTCACGCCGGCGCCCGCGATGACCGTCGGGTTGCCCAGGACGGTGGGGGTGCCGGCGAGGTGGTCGAAGAGGCGCACTCCCGAGCCGAGAAGAACCGGGGCGATGTCGACGCTGAGTTCGTCGAGGAGTCCCGCATTCAGCAACTGCTGGATGGTGTCCGCGCCGTGGACCCCGACGGCCTTCCCGGCGGCGGCGGCTTTGGCCTGGCGCACGGCGCTTTCGAGGCCATCGGTCACGAAGTGGACCGTCGAGTTGGGGCGCGGCCAGCCGGCCGGGATATCGTGGGTCAGGACGAAGGCTGGTCCCCAAGCGTGATTGCCGCCCCAGCCGCCGGCGCGGTCGAAGGTGCGGCGCCCCGTGAGCACGGCGCCCAGTTCGGCCCAGAGCGCGCGCAGGTGCTCGGCGCTCGGCGGGGATACCTTGAACGTCATAGCATCCGCCCCACCGGCGGGGAATTCGACGTCCCCCGACGTGAAGTACCAGTCGAATACTTCGTCCACGCCGTCGTTGGGGTCGGCCACGTAGCCGTCGAGGGACATGGACATGATGGCGATAACTTTCGACATTGCCCTGCTACTTTCTTTGAGGACGCACTCCCCTGGCACGCGGGCGAGTGCACATGTATCCGTTTGTTAGGTCGTCTGGGAGGAGCACGCTTTTCCATGGCGCGTAAACAGCTCCCCATGACAATTAAGCGCTGGGCACCGATCGGTAAGTTAGGGCGAAACTGTCGCAGAATCAACGACAAACATCAAAGGCCCGTCCGGTCCCCAGCTCCGGCTGGTTGTTATTCTAGCAGAGCACATGGATGGCGGCAAGCCGGGCGGGGCATGCCTGTAGAGGTTGGCCGCCTCCAACCGTTAGCGGGGACCCGGCGTGCTAAAACATGGGCAGCCACCGCCCGGTGAGGCGGTGCCACGGTACACCTGCCCATGATCGCGTACCACCGCACCGGAATAGCGGCT
>CBJNAR010000999.1:0-1984 GCA_966434075.1 uncultured bacterium | reverse complement strand
TGGCCGGTGTAGGAGCCGGTTTGCAACCGGGCCGCGGCGGGATACAGGCGGCGGCTGATGTAGGGGCCGGTTCGCCTGCTGCGCGATGTAGGGGCCGGTTTGAAACCGGCCCGGTGCCTGCGGCGCGGTGTAGGGGCCGGTTTCAAACCGCCCCGCGCGGCTGCACCAAACAGCTAAGGCGGGCGCCGGAGCGTCCGCCCTGTTGCTGTGCGTATTTGTATGCGGCGCGGGAGGGGCCGGGCCTACCAGCCGTAGCGCTCCTCTTTCCAGGGGTCGCCGCGCATATGGTAGCCGGCTTCCTCCCAGAAGCCCGGTGCGTCCTCGGCCATGAACTCCAGGCCGCGCACCCACTTGGCGCTCTTCCAGAAGTAGAGGTGCGGCACCACCAGGCGCAGCGGCCAGCCGTGCTCCAACTCCAGTTCGTGGCCCTCGGCCTTGTGCGCGAAGATCACGTCGTCGCGCATCAGGTCGGCCAGCGGCAGGTTGGTGGTGAAGCCATTCTCGGCGTGGATCATGACGAACTTCGCGTTCGGCTTGAGCTTCACGTGCTTCATCACCTCTTTGAAGGGCACGCCCTCGAAGTTGAGGTCGAAGCGGGTCCAGCGGGTGACGCAACTGATGTCGCGGGTGAGCGAGATCTTGGGCAGCGCCATGAACTCGTCCCAGGTCCAGCGCACCGGCTGCTCGACCAGGCCCCAGATGCGGAAATCCCAGTCTTCCAACCGGCGATGGGGCACCGGGCCGTAGTGTAACACGGGCCACTTCTCGGTCAGGCTCTGGCCCGGTGGCAGGCGCTTTTTCAGTTCATCGGGGGCGTAGTGGCTCTTGGGGCCGCGCCCAAACAGGTCAAACATAGACTTTTGCTCCTTGCCGTCCGCCGCCGTGGGTCCGGAACCCGCACGCGGTCGGGCGCGGCAGTGATTTGTGCTACTACATGTTTCTTAGAACGTGGCCCAAGCCGGTGCCGGATGTATGGGCCCATTGCGGGTAACAGAACAACTGCCCGCGATGGAGTATACTGATCGGGAATATCGGGCGAGGTTTGCCCCTTGCCCGGCGGACTATAGGCCGTCGCTTTCGCCAATAGGAGGCAGACATGAAGGACTTCACGGGAAAAGTCGCCGTGGTGACGGGGGCCGCCAGCGGCATTGGCCGTGCGCTGGCCGATCGGGGCGCCCAGGAGGGCATGAAGGTGGTCCTGGCCGATATCGAGCAGAGCGCCCTGGATCGGGCCGCCGCGGAGATCGCGGCCACCGGTGCCGCGGTCCTTGCCGTGCGCACCGATGTGTCGAAGGCCGAAGATGTGGATGCCCTGGCCCGCAAGGCGGTAGACACCTTCGGCGGGGTGCACCTGCTGTTCAATAACGCCGGGGTGGGCGCGGGCACCACGGCCTGGGGCAGCAGCCTGCGCGACTGGGAGTGGGTGCTGGGCGTCAACTTGTGGGGCGTCATCCACGGCCTGCACAGCTTTGTGCCCCTCATGCTCAGCCAGGGCGGCGAAGGGCATATCGTCAACACCGCCTCGATTGCCGGCCTCGTCTCGGGTCCGGGGCTGGCGGCCTATAAAGTGAGCAAGCATGGCGTGGTCAGCCTGTCGGAGACCCTCTATGCGGAACTGCAGCAGGCGGGGGCGCCGATCGGCGTATCGGTGCTCTGCCCGTTCTGGGTGCAGACCCGGATCATGGATGCCGAGCGCAACCGCCCGGCCGCCCTGCAGAACGCGCCGGCCGACCAGGATATCCCCCCGGAGATCGCGGCGGGGGTCGCGGCGATGCGCCAGGCGGTGGACCAGGGCATCCCGCCGGAGCAGGTGGCCGAGGCCGCCTTCGCCGCGATCCGCGACGGTCAGTTCTACGTGGTCGTCCCCGCCGAGGCGTACCCCATCGCCCAGGCGCGGGCAGCCGACATCCTCTACCACCGCAACCCCGGCGACACGGCGCGCGAGCATGAAGCAATGGCGGCCTCGCCCGAGGCGACCCCGGCC
>CBJNAR010000998.1:0-1989 GCA_966434075.1 uncultured bacterium | reverse complement strand
ATGGCGCCGGTGTGTGAGCGCCCCCGCACAGACAAAAAAACCCCTCCCCGCGGCGGAGAGGGGTTGGGGAGAGGTTCGCGTCGCTTACTTGATGCTCGGGAATGCCGTCCAGTGGTAGCCGATCTCGGCATCGTCGTGGGCGCGGCTGCAACCGCGCCCATTGCTCACCGGTCAGTTCATGTTGGCGTATCACGCCCTATTACCCCGCGTTTGCCGCCTCGCGCTGGGCCGGCTGCGCACCCGGTTGGGGGAGCAAGCCCAGTTGCACCATCTGGTGGAACCGATCGGGCACGCCCCAGTGCTCGACGATCTTGCCGTTCTCGAAGCGGCACACATCAATCACCGTGATTGCGAAGGAGCGGCCCGTCGGCGGGCGGCCCATCAACCCCTTGCCGTCGGTGCCGCGCCCAGTCATCCGCGCCCAGACCTTATCGCCGTCCGCCACCATGTCCTCGATGGTGAGGCTGAAGGGGGCGAAGGTCTCGCGCAGGAAGCGGATCGATCCCTTAAACTCTTCCAGCGTTGCCGGGAGATCAAATTGATGTTCGGCGTAGGCCGGCGGGAAGCAATCATTCAGGGCATCGAGATTTCCTCCATTGAACCCTTCCTCGATGACCCGGCGAAAAACGGCCTTATTCTGTTCAGCGGACATTGCGTGCCTCCTCTTGCGTCGTTGTGTTGATCGCTGCCGCTGCGCAACCGCAGCTATCCTGAGTCTAGCGCCAGACGCAGGCGCGGGCATCGGGGAAAACACCCATATTGCGCGGCGGGGTGCGGATGGGGGGAACGGTTCAGGCGCCGGGGTGCGTGAGGCCGGTTTCGACGGCGAAGACGGCGATCTGGCTGCGGGAACCCATGTCGAGTTTGGCGAAGATATTGGCGACGTGCCGCTCGACGGTGCGTTCGCTGATCACGAGCGCCTCGGCAATCGCGCGGTTCGTCGCGCCTTGTGCGATCAGGGCCGCGACCTCGCGTTCGCGGTCGGTCAGGCCGCCGAAGCGCGCCGGTGGTTGCTGAGGGCCGGCGGGTTCTTCGCCGGCCAGGGCATAGGCGACCGCCTGCTCTACTGGGAGAGCCTGCCCGGCATGCCGGAGTTGGCGCCATAGCGGCGCGGGCAGGCGGGCGCGCAAGTCCTCCGTGTGCCGGTCGATCTCGAATCGTTCGGCGGGCCAGATCGGGGCGGGGTGCGCCGCGCGCAGGGCCTCGGCGGCGCCGAAGAGCCGGGCGGCCCGGTCCAGCCGCCCTTGCGCAAGGGCGAGCGCCGCCAACCCGCCCAGCCCCTCGGCGATGCCCGCGGGATTGCCGGCCGCGTGCTGGCGGCGCAGGCTCTCGGCGAACAGGTCGTGCGCCGCCCGGTAGTCGTGCGTGCCGAGGGCCACATAGCCCTGGTTGTGCAGGATGGCCGGGATCTCGGCGTGATTGCCCAACTCGTGGTACAGCGCCAGGCTCTCGCTGTACAGGTCCGCGGCCCGGTCGTAATCGCCCTGGCAGCGGGCAACGTCGGCGGTGGTGGCCGCGAGGAGGGCGAGAGAGCGGGTATCGCGCAGCGTGCGGATCACCGCGAGGGCCTGCTCCAGGGCCTCGCGCGCCGGGGTCAGGGCGCCGTCAGCCAACTCGATCAGGCCACGCGTGCCCAGGCCGTGCGCGAGCAAGTAGGGGTCGCCGGCCTGTAGGGCGGACACAGCTTCGGTAATAGCGGCGCGCGCCGCTGTCGTGTCGCCGGCACCGAAGAGCGCGGCCTGGGCCGACACAAACCCGACAAGGCCCACGAACCAGGGGTCATCCACCGCACGGGCGAGGGTGCGCGCTTCGGCGATCAGCCCGCCCGCCCGCTGGGGCTCGGCGGCACTGACGGCGAAGGCCAGCCGCGCCAGCGCGAGCACCAACCCGCGCCGGTCGTCCAGTTGGCGGAAGAGCGCGGCGCTCTCCTCGGCCAGGGCAGCCACCGCCGCCCGGTCACCCTGATCAAAGGCCAGCGCCGCCGCCCCG
>CBJNAR010000997.1:0-1990 GCA_966434075.1 uncultured bacterium | reverse complement strand
CTACAATTGTGGGGATTGCTGTGGGAACCAGCGGAGTAGGCGTAAGATTAATCGGGGTTGGCTCACCTGTGGGAGCAGATTCAGGCAGACTCTGGGCTTGCACAGGTGCCTTTGACAAATTTGGGGCTCTGTCGCTCTGTTGATCTTCTAGAACCACAGCCAGCACGAATACACTTACTATCAGGACGAACGCACATCCGACAAATATCAGCGCTATTCTACGCTGGTGCATTAGAGTCTCCGACCTGCTTGCTACGTGTTCCTCGCCTGCCGCATTTCCCGTACTGCCCGCTCTACCTCAGCCTCAAGCTGCTCCGGAGGAACATCCTCAAACGCCCTCCATGTCCGTTCCAACACGGCGAAGCGCTGCCGGCGCTCATCCTCCAACTGGTTCAGCCGGCTGAGATCCTCCGCCGAGATGATAGCGGCCACGGGAATACCGCTCTTCTCGACGACTACTCGTGTTTCCCCCCGGAAGACTTTATTAATAAGTCGGCTCCATTGCTGACGGACCTGGCTGGCATTTATCGTCTCGGTCATGGGGTTTCGTTCGCGCATCTCACCTCCTCCTTGTTATTCACATCTCGTACCATCTTGTACAATATAGCACAAAAAGGGCCTGCGAAGCAGATCTGTGCGGGCAGTGGTATAGAGGACATGCCGCGCCACCGGAATTTGCGTCGCTGCGCCATACCGGACGGCCCCACCTTGCCAGTTATCTCCGCGCCAGATTCGCCGCCCGGCTACCGGGTGCCGTCAGCGGCTAAAGAGGCCCAGCTTCACCATGCCGTCCGCGATCAGTTGGGCGGCCAGGGCGTGGCCGGCGGGCGTCCAGTGCGGGTCGGCGTTGAAGTAGAGGTGCGGGTTGGCGGCGGCGCGGAAGCCGGGCAGCAGATCGATGACCGGGACGCCGCTTTGCGCGCTCCAGGCGGCCAGGCGCTGCTGCGGCAACTCGCGATCCAGATCCGCGTCGGTCAGGCCGAAGGGCTTCTGCATGTCCTGCCAGGCCGTCGCATCGACCTGCTCCTTGGCCGGGATCGCCACGACCACGAACTTGGCGCCGTATTGTTCGGCTTTCCAGTGCAGTTCGTCCAGCAAGGACAGGGTGGTCTTCCAGCCGGTGGCGCGCTCCGGCGGCTCCTGCTTGAGGTAGTTGTAGGCGGCGTTGGTCATGTCCGGCTGCTGTTTCGGCGGGGCGGGCATCAGGCGCGTATAGATCTTGTTCAGGAAGACGTAGGCGTGCGAATTGGCCTTGAGCCAGGTCTCGGCATCGCTTTGCTGCGATCCCTGCCCCTTGAGCCGCCAGACCATATCGACCACCGCCTGCTGCTCCGGCGTGTTGGTCTTGTTGTAGATCATGTCGCGCATCACGTCGGTCACGTCGTTGCCCACGAAGAAGCCGGCGACCACGATCTTGGGTTGCAGACCCCAGCCGTATTCGTGCATCCAGGCCACTTCGTGCGAGGTGCCGTAGCCGATAACGCCCGCGTTGATGCTCTCGATGGGCAGGCCGGCGGCGCTCTTGTCGGCGTTCAGCAGGGCGGGAAACGCTTGATCGGCCTCGACGCCCCAGCCGAAGGTGAAGGAGTCGCCGATGCAGAGCAGCCGGGTGCGGTCGGGCGTGGGCGGGCCGTAGACCTGGGTGCCCCGCACGCCCTGGCTGTTGATGGTGTAGGTGGCGTGGAGTTCGCCCGAGTCGTGGACCACGGAGGCGCCGGGCTTGTTGCGGAAGCGCGCCCCGCGGTCGATGTCGAACATATCCCGTGTCACCGGCTGGGTGATCTGCGGCGCGAACAGGCGCAGCGCGCCTTCCAGCAACCCCAGGGTGAAGACCAGCGTGATCGCCACCACGGCCAGCACCTGGAAGATCGCCCGCACCCGGCCCTTGCGGGCGGGCGGCCGCACGACCGGGGCAGGCCCCGGCTGGGGCTCGGGTATGCTCATAACGGTTCCTCAAGTCGCGGCGAGAATGGCAGGGGGCGCGCCGCAG
>CBJNAR010000996.1:0-1993 GCA_966434075.1 uncultured bacterium | reverse complement strand
ACCAGCGCCGGCTGCTGATCCTCGTTTGATCTCCTTGCCCCTCCCCTGCCAGGCTAGCAGGTAGGCTGCTGGGGCTTAACGCGCGCCGGTCAACCCGGACCGAGCGCGGGCGGCCCGCCGGCACGTGCAGATCGCGCCCCTTGAGGCCACCCGCCGGTGTGCCGGCGGGCGCAGCGGGTTCCAACGCTAAAGACCGCTGAATAGGGGGTTGCCTTACCCGCGGTTCTCCGTGCTATTCCTGAGAGAACTCTGCCGTACCACGAGCCGTGGGTAAATCCAGATGGGATCGAACGTCAGCGGGGCGGACGGTCGGGAGCTTGCTTCAATCAGCTTGGTCAGCGCGCGTACCGCTAGGGCACCCATCTCGGTTGTGTCCTGCTGCACTGTGGTCAGGGCCGGTAGGAGATATGCGGACTCGGGGATGTCGTCAAAACCGACGACCTTCAGATCCTGAGGCACTCGCACCCCGCGCTGGGCGGCGGCCTGTAACACGCCGATAGCCATCTGGTCGTTGCCGGCAAAGAGAGCGTCCATTTCGGGGTACTGCTCAAGGAGCCGGGTCAGGCCGGCGGCCCCGGAGGCGGGAGTCCAGTTCCCTTCTACGATCTGGCGTGCTTCAGGAACAATGCCCGCCTTCGATAGAGCATCTTGCCATCCCAGCCGGCGCTGATCGGCGGCCACCCAGTTGGATGGGCCGCTCAGCAGCGCGATATGCCGGCAGCCTTGTTCCAGCAGATGCTCGGTCGCCAGTTGCCCACCGGCGCGATTGTCCACGGCCACTACCGGCTGCCGGGGGGTGGATTGCATCGTCAGAAACAACACCGGCACGCGCGTGCGCGGGATGTGGTGCTGCACCCAGGTGTAGTTGGCGCCGATTTCGGGTACCGCCCAGATGATACCGTCCACCTGTCGCGACTGCAGGTCGGCGAGTACCGGCTCTATCGCATCGGTTTCGGGATTGTGCAGCAGGGTTAGCAACACCGAGTAGCCCAGTTCATTCGCCTGCCGCTCGATGCCAACCAGGGTGAGGGCGGGGCCATAGAATTCAAGCCCGCTGCCCACGATGCCCAGCGAGTGGCTACGCTGCTGGACCAGCGCGCGCGCTATCGCACTTGGTTGGTAGCCGAGACGCGCGATGGTCTCCTGCACCCGCTCGCGTGTTGCCGCCGCGACATCGGGGCGTCCGTTGATCACGCGAGACACCGTTTGCTTCGATACGCCCGACTCCAGGGCCACTTGCTCGATGGTTGCGTGACGCTTAGTGTTACTCACGGTACTCACGATCCTGGCTTACCTCCGTCGTTTTATCCCTGCCTGTTCGATTAGCCACTCCGCGCAGTCGCATAAGAGCCGTCCGGTGTTGCACGTGAGCCGGCCTTGTTCATTGTACACGAAGATCCGATCCTGCTGCCTGGCACGAGCAGTCATCAAGCAGGCTCAGGCATGCCGGATCAGGCCGGGGAGATTCGGCATGGTGTTGTGCGGGCTGCCAAAGCCTGGGATCCCCGAGGGTAGCGGGTGATCGCCCCGGACCATGCTGCCGTCAGTCCGTCTGTGCCAGGATCCAGACATCACGCGGGGCAAGAGTCAGCGTACCGTCAACCCGCATGGGCTCTCCGAGCAGCATGTGGTAGGGCCGATCAAGCTGCACGTCCTGAGGCTGCGCGGTATGGTTCAGCACGAAAAGCAGGCGTCCCGCTGCGTGGTTGCGTACGGTTACCTCGACACCCGCCGGTGCCGCCAGGGGCGCCGGCACCCCCGTCTGGGCGATCAACCAGTCGACCAGCGTCGCGTGCGTTGTCGCATCGCCGATGGTGCCGACATAGACGGCGCTGCCGGAGCCATAGCGGTTACGGGTGATGGCCGGCTGTCCGCTGTAGTAATCCTGATTGTAGCGCGCGATGACCTCGGCGCTGCCGGGCGTCAGAATATCGGCCCAGACCCGCCCGCGACCGGGCGCCGCGTTCGCCAGTTCGGGCACCGCCCACTCCAG
>CBJNAR010000995.1:0-1996 GCA_966434075.1 uncultured bacterium | reverse complement strand
GTTAATAAGGACTGATTCAAACACGTAAATATAAGAAGAAGCCGAGATCGGTTTTTCGGGTGGCTGTCAAATGGGCTGTCAAAGCGCCAAAACGGGCATCGTCCGCAGGTGGCTGATTCTCGTTTTGGCCTGATATTAGAAAGAATTAGGGCGCGCGCGGAGGGATTCGAACCCCCGACCCTCTGTTCCGAAGACAGATGCTCTAGTCCACTGAGCTACGCGCGCAGGGGCGCCCTTGATAGATTACCGGATTCACTCTGCGGTGTCAACCTGCGGTGCACCCGTTCAGCATTGCAGCGCCGAGGCCACTGTGGCCGCAGAGATTCGCATCTGAGGGGACAAGGCTCATGGATTGACTGGCCCGCCAGCATGGCCCGGACAGGAGCCAAGTCGACTCGGCGCCTGCAGAGAGAAGATCATTAACGCAATTCAAGGATCGCCGCGGCCCCGAAGCTGCGGCGGGGCATTGGGAGCGGATTACTGTGCTATAATGCGCCAGGCTTACGACGAAGGGAGGCTGGGCAATGGGCAATCACGATCAGACCGCCGAGGACACCCATCTGCGGGGCGTGGTGCGTGCGGAGACGGTGACGCTGCGGAACGGCTTCGCCGCGGCTGTGATGGGTAGCAACGAGGCGCAGGTAGCGAGCGGCGGGGCGCTGCTCATCGCCGCCGGGAACACGATGCAGGTGAACGGCGGCGGGGCCGGGGCGTTGCTGGCCGGGAACACCCTGGAGATTCACGGCGGGGGCGGTTGGGTGCTGCTGGCCGGCTACAGTATACCCATCCAGAATGGGGGCGGCGCGGTGCTGGTCGCGGGCCGGGCCGAAGTGAAGCACGGGCTGGTGGGCGTGCTGCTGGCCGGGTACACAACGCTCGGCGAGGGGGCGCGGGTGCTGCTGAGCACCCCCCAGGCACTGGCGCTGGGCGCGGCCTGCGGGCTCGTATTTGCGCTCGTGGGGCGGGGCCGGCGCGGGCGGGCGCGCTAAGCAGGGCCGCCGCGACCAAAGGATCACCAGCTTGGACTACGACGCCATTATTATCGGCGCCGGGCATAACGGCCTGGTCGCCGCGTGCTACCTGGCCCAGGCCGGGCGGCGCGTGCTGGTCTGCGACCGGCGCACGCGCCCCGGCGGTGCCGTCAACACCGAGGAGATCTTCCCCGGCTTCCGGCTCGACACCTGCTCTACGTTCCACGTGCTGATCCACCTCACCCCGATCCTGCGCGAACTCGACCTGGCCCGCTTCGGCCTGCGCTACATGCGCCACGACCCGGTCGTCTTCGCGCCGTTCCCCGGCGGGCGATCGTTCGTCTTCTGGAAGGATCTCGACGCTACGTGCCGCTCGATTGCCGCGTGGTCGGAGCGCGACGCGGATGCCTATGGCGCGTTTATCCGCAAGTGGTGGCATTTCAACAAGGCCGTCTTCGCCACCTTCCTGGCGCCGCCTACCCCGGCTAACCTGGTGGGGCGCATGGCCCGGCAGACCATGCGCGATATGATGGCCGGGCGCGCGGACCCGAGCATGGGCGGCCTGGAACTGTTCCGCAAGGCGATCACCACGTATGGGCGGCTGCTGGACGAGACGTTCGAGACACCCGAACTGAAGGCCACGCTGGCCTGGCTGGCCGCGCAGAGCGGGCCGCCGCCCTCGGAAGTGGGCGCGGGCGATCTGCTGGGGTCGCTGGTGATCTACCACAAGGTGGGGCTGACACGGCCCGTGGGCGGGTCGGGGCGGCTGGCCGAAGCGCTGGTCGCCTGCCTGGAGCACCACGGCGGCACTTTCCAGGGCGGCGAGGCCGTGCGGCGCGTGCTGGTGCAGGGCGGGCGGGCCGCCGGGGTGGAACTGGCGAGTGGCGCGCGGGTCACGGCGCCGGTGGTCGTGTCGACGAGGAAGTACCATCGCTTTTGCGCGGACGTGACCACCTGGCCGGTAACGCCGTTCTTCTTTCCGGTCGCGCACGAGTAGCGCTTGGTCGTGTCCGCGGAAACGCACT
>CBJNAR010000994.1:0-1999 GCA_966434075.1 uncultured bacterium | reverse complement strand
GGTAGGGCAGCGATGACTATAGTGGTCCCGTAGGTCATTATTGCGCAGGCACAAGAGTAAGCGCAAGAGGCATAGTTGACGATTGGCTGCAACAGAGTAATCGTGCTCCAGTACTGTGTTTGTCTCGACAGGTTCAGGTGATCGAGCATGGATATGGGCGGCGTGGGGTGGAAGTAGATCGGGGCGGTACCAGCGGTGGCTGATGGGCCACGCACCGCCAAAGGCGATGTGCCTGCGGCACCGCTGCGCGATCAGCCTGAAGGGGCCACCGAAGGAGGCGCGGGTGCAGGAGGAGCCGGAGCGGGCGGGGTGATGATCGGGGGCGATCTATATGATGGCGAGCGCCGCGGCTGGGGCACGCTAGAAATCTCCCTTGCTGGAGAGTTTGTCAATAGGTCGGTGTAAATGAATTTCGATTCGAACCGCAACGATTATCCAGGGAACCGGCCATCGAAGCGGATCGCCAGTTGGTTGCGGATTTTGGTCCAGTTAAAGATCGGGGTGGTCCAAGTCCGCGTAATCTCTTGCGTCACTAGGTACAGCAGTTTCCGAGCGGCTTCCGCCGTCGGCAAAGCCCCTTTGGTCTTGAGCACTTTCCGCAACTGCCGGTTGTAGCCTTCCACGGTGTTGGTGGTATAAATTAGCCGCCGGATTTCCACGGCGTAGTCAAACATCGTGGCCAAGTCCTCCCAATTGCGCTCCCACGTGCGCACGGCCATCGCGTATTGGCCACCCCAGCGTTCCCCCAGTTCCAGCAACGCAGTTTCTCCTGCCGCCCGCGGCGGTGCCTGGTAAATCTTCTTCAGATCCGCCACAAACGCTTTACGGTCCTTCCATGAGACGTAGTTCAAACTCTGGCGCACTTGATGGATCACGCGGCGCTGGATGGCCGTCTGCGGAAACACTGCCTGGATCGCCTCCTTAAAGCCGACCAGCCCGTCAATACAGGCAATGAAGATGTCTTCCACTCCCCGGTTCTGCAAATCGGTCACAACCGAGAGCCAGAAATTGGCCCCTTCGGCTCCGTCGCCGACCCAGTGGCCGAGCACATCCCGCTCCCCATCACAGTCCACGGCCAATACGATATATACCGCCGTGTTTTGCACCCGCCCCTCGCGGCGCAGCTTGAGATGAAGGGCATCCAGATAGACAATCGGATAGACATTGGCGAGCGGACGGCTTTGCCAAGCTTCGACGAGCGCCCAGACCTTTTCAGTGACCGCACTCACGGTGGCTGGCGAAACGGCGACCCCGTACAGTTCCTCTAATGTCTGCTGAATGTCACGCGTTGACAGCCCTTTGGCATACAGGGTAAGAATCTTGGTTTCGAGTTCATTGGTACGCGTCTGGTACTGATCCAGCAGGGCCGGCTGGTATTGGCTGTTGCGGTCGCGTGGTACGGCGAGCGGCATATCGCCGGCCGAGGTGTGCAGGGTGCGGTGGCGCTTGCCATTGCGGCTGTTGCCGGAGTTACGCCCACTAGCGGCATACGGCTCATAACCCGGGTGGGCAGTGAGTTCGGTCTCCATCATCTGCTCTAAAGTGCCGGCGAAGAGTCGGGCAAAAATCCCGTCTTTGCCGAAGAAATCATCGACACTTTTGGCGGTCGCCAGCTCCTGCTGAATGCGCTCGACGGATGGCAGCGCTGGATGTGCAGGAGGGTCCGACTGCTGAGTCATGGCAATTTCCTCTCTTAGCTCTAGCTACGGCGAGTATAGGTGAAAAGCCTCAGAATTGCCATTTACACAGCCTATTGTACATCCTCGTCCGACCGCGCCAGCGGACGAGGTGTTGGAGTACCCCCCTGTTGGGGCTGTCCGATTAAGTCTGATCCATCACAGCGTAGCAGCGCCGGATCGCCCTCCAACTCCTCGTCATCCCGATCACGATCCTCGATCCCCTGGTACCCCCGCCCCCTTCACCGTCCCCCGCGGCGCCGGGCCGCCCGGCCAGCGTGTTTCCAATCCCCTGACGGGACTAGGCAACGCGTCCCGCTGTC
>CBJNAR010000993.1:0-2003 GCA_966434075.1 uncultured bacterium | reverse complement strand
TTTCCTACACGATCAGCTGACTCCGCCCCCGAATGAGGAGAACCTCCCGGCGGGGCCAGGCACGCAGCGCGTGGCCGCGCTCTCGAACCTGCTCGCGCAGGGCATCAATCCGCAAACCGGCCAGCGCCTGTTCATCTCGCGGCGCGAAGACGCGATCTTGCGCGACTTCTATACCAACCTGCGCGCGCTGTTGCAGAGCGAGACCTTCTGCGCCATGTTCGAGAACGCCCGACCCTTCCCCGACTACCCCGCCGAACTCGATCAGATGGACACGATTTTCGCCAAGGGCGAGCACACCCGGCTGCGCCTGCGACCCGGCGGGCACGAAGTCTACTCGGTCGGCGCGGGCGCCAATCCGCTCAAGCCGTCCACGAAGATCAACCGCTTCGACCTGGACCGCAACGTGCTGCGCAGTCAGATCGACCCGATTGCCGGCACCGAAACCGGCAACCAGACGCGGGATACCGGCACGGCGGCGTCGGGCGACAGCGGCGCGGGCGCCGTGCAGGACGTGGCCTTCTCGCCCAACGGTAACCGCATCTATATGATCGCTCCCACGCGCAACGAGGAGAACACCTTCTTTCGCGTCGGCAACTTCGACCGGTCGGGCAACCTCACCTGGCAGCCCATCGTCACGATCTGCGGCGTCAAGCTGATCACCCTGGGCACCACCGCCGCCGACCCGAACAACGTCTATGCCGTGGGGGTGCATAAAGTCTCGGTGACGCAAAACGGCACCACACGCACACAGATCGAGGGCCTGGGCCTCTACAAGATCAACCCGGACAACGTCGATCCCAACATGGCGCCGGTCAAAGCCTTCAACAGCGTGGGCCATCTGGTGATCACCGCCGACGGGCGCGCCTTCGCCACCGCCGCGCCGCCCAACACCGAGGCCACATCGTACCAGGCTATTCTCGGCATCCAGTTGCCCGGATTGACGCCCATCTTCCCCAACCGCGTGGATACGTTCGCCGTGGACAGCGGCAACGACGACGTCGCCGTGTTCACGCGCGCCGAGGGCGCCGAGCGCGAAACGATCTACGTTGTGACCGGGCCGTCGCAGGGCACCAAGGCGGTCCAGGCGTTCGACATGAACGGCGCGCGCATTGGCAACCCCGTAACCGTGCTGAACACCGTGGTTCGCCTGCAAACCTTCGCGCCCACGCGCATGTTGCTCATGACGTGGGAGGACGACTACTCGGTGCGTATGATCGACATGCGCAGCAACCAGATCGTGCCGAACTATCTGCTGCCCATGCAGGTCAGCCCCATCGCCATTACCGCCGATGCGGCGCGGGCGCAGCGCGTCTACGTGCTCAACTACTTCAGCAACACGCTGACCACGGCCAACGGGGCGTTCTTCCGCCCCGACTTCCGCTTCCCACTGGCGATCCTGGCCGCCTACCGCAAGGCTGCGGTCGAGGCTTTCGCCGACCTGACCGCGGGTTTCCTGCAATACCTCAAAGACTGCCTGTGCGACCACTTCCTGATCAATTGCCCCGAATGCACCGGCCAGGAAAAGATCTACCTGGGCGCCGTCAGCGTCCGCGCCCGCCAGGTCTACAAGATCTGCAACTTCACCGGGCGCAAGACGGTCGGCAGTTTCCCGACCTGGGGCTACTGGCTGTCGCTGGTGCCGATCATGCCGATGATCGACCGCATGATCGAGCAGTTCTGCTGCGCGGTGCTGCCCGACATTTTCCGCTACACCGCCCCGGCGTTCGACGAGCAGCAGACCTTCAACGCCAAGTCGCGCGTGCAGGGCAATACCTTCCGTTCGGGCCTTGGCGCCGCTCAGGGCGCGGACCTGGGCGCCTGGACGCGCAACCTGTTCAACAAAGGCCAGGCCACCGGCAACGTGCTGAACATGGCGTTGCGCCAGCCGCAACTGCGCGCCGGGCTGGCCGCCCCGACGATCATGACCTCGGACATCGTGGGCCAGCCCGCCGATGAGGTCGCCAACCGGCTCAAGGACAGCGGCGTCGAGGTGCAGCGGGCCT
>CBJNAR010000992.1:0-2007 GCA_966434075.1 uncultured bacterium | reverse complement strand
CTTCCCACCGCCCTGATGTGACGGATAAGAAAAAACCTACCCTTGAAAGCCCGCGGCGGGGAGGGGCGGGGGGAGAGGTTGGTCCCTCACCGGGACGCGCTTCGGCAGAAAAGCGTTAGCACATTGCGGGCCGCGGTTTGCCGGCGGAGTGGCGATCTCCCCGGTGTGCAGATGGCACAAAATCTGCTCTCGCAAGCACGAACGCGCGCGCGACCTGGCGCGCTCTGCCGTATCAACCCGCGCCGTGAACTCACGAATGGAGGATGCTCATGGATGAGCCGTTTGATACCCGCGTAGTGCTCTTATCCGCGCTCTTAGAGGGCACCGGCCAGATGGCAAGTGGCCGGACGACGAAGGGCCTGGTTCTCTTTGTGGCCGGGACCGTCTTCAGCGTCCTGGGCGGCGTGAAGGGCACCATGCTCAAGCTGCTGACCTTTGGCCGCCGCCCGATCAAGGCGCTGCCCGACCGCTTAAACCCGCTGGCCCTGGTCTGGCTGGCGATCTATCTCTATAGCCTGTACGATGCCTATAATATCGCCTCCGGCGCCACGGAAGACGATGCCGACCTGCTCGATTACGAAGAGTACGAGCCGCAGGAGCGCGAATTCGACTATGGCGGCGGCAACGGTGCGACCGCGGCGACAACCCCGCGCGCGGCGACGGCGCACACGGACCACGGCGGGCACGCCACCGGGACCAGCGCGCCCGCGGCTCAGCCTACCGCCACCGGCCCGGCCGATTCGGACCTGGCGAGTTCCGGTAACAACGTGGCCGAGCACGGCAAGAGCGCCGATCAGATGAGCGGCGACAACCCGGCGGCGACGGGCAGCGCGAACGGCGGCCAGGGCGCCCCGGGGCCGGCCCCTACGCGCTCTCGCGGTATGGATCTCAGCGGCGCGGGCCTGGATTGGCAGGCAGGCGTCACCAAAGCCCAGTTGATGGATGCGCTGGGCGACGACGAGCAGGTGCGGGGTGTGTTCGGCCAGTATCTGCCGTCGGACAAGGTGTTCCATTCGGCGGATGAAGCGCTGACCCTGATCCCGGTGCAGGCGTGGCAATCGGCGCAGGGCCGTGAGTGGACCGGCGGCGACCTGCCCACGACCGACGAGCCGAGCGGCTATCCCGACTCGGCGGCGGGCCGCATGCCGCCCGGCGATCAGAGCGCGGGCACCGTCCACTAACCGGGCACCCGCGCGTGCCGCCCACGACGCGGCGGGCCTCGCATACAAAACGCCGCCCTCATGCGGGGGCGGCGTTTGTTGTTGCTTTCAGCTCATGGCTATGTACGGGGTCAGGGCCGGGTGCCTAATCCGGACGCTCGTAGGCTGTGTTCTGCTGGGTGGGTTGGGCGGCGAGCCGGGCCGCGGTGCCTTCTTGCAGCCCCTGTAAGAGCAGGTTGAGCTGCGGGCCGGTGTGGCGCAACTCTTCGCGGTGGACCACGGCCAGCCGGTTCAGCACTTCCGCCCCGTGCTCGGTGATCGCCACATAGACCTGCCGGCGATCCGTCTGCGCGGGCTCGCGCACGACCAGCCCCTGCGCCACCAGCCGGTCCACCAGGCCCACGGCGCTGTGGTGGCGGATTTGCAACCGCTCGGCCAGTTCGCCGATCAAGACCCGGTCGCGGCCGGGGAAGCCCTTGATGGCTAGCAAGGCCTGATACTGCTGCGGCGTCAGCCCCACGGTCTGGGCCGCCTCTTCGCTGAAACGGAGAAACTGGCGCAGCGCGTAGCGAAACGCGGCCAGGGTTTCATACTCTGCTTTACTCACAGGCTCCGGCATTCTATCTCATGGGTAGTCCGGCGGGAGAGTCCGGACGGCGTAAACGGCAAATAAATCGTAATCCGAGAGGGTACTGCCGCTAGTATACGATATATTCGCCGATTTTGCTATATGCGGCTGTGCCTGCTTTGCTCTAGGCGGCATCTCGGCCGGGGGGCAACCTCACCCCCGGCTGGGGTATACCCCATCCGCGTCAAGTTAAGGATTTCACAATATGGGGACGGGAAC
>CBJNAR010000991.1:0-2011 GCA_966434075.1 uncultured bacterium | reverse complement strand
TGTACCGGCTGGGCTACTACCAGAACCACGGCGCGCGCCTGATCACCACGAGCAGCAGCAGCGTGCCCATCGGCGCGCAACCGGTTTGCACCCGCAACAGCAGCACGGGCCTGGTGCGCTGCCCCTGGGCGGCCACCTTTACCCTGAATACCGATCCCGGCTGGATCAGCGGCGTCTTCTTGCTGCGCATCGACTCGAATAACGGCTACCGCACCTGGGTCTATTTCGTCGTGCGCAACGACAGCTATGCGGCGGACATCGTCGTCGAGCAGGCGGCCATGACCAACCAGGCCTACAACCTCTACGGCGGCGAGAGCCTCTATGAATCGCATAACAACGAGGGCCGGCAGCGCGCCTATCAGGTGTCGTTTGACCGGCCCTACGAGGCCAGCAACGGCACCGGCGAGTTCTTCCACTGGGACATCGACATGGTGCGCTGGTTGGAGGCCTCGGGCTACGACGTGACCTATATCACCGACCTCGACACGGCGACGAACCCCAACATCTTGCTGAGCCATCGCATCTTCCTGGAGATGGGGCACCCGGAGTATTGGACCTGGGGCGAGCGCGACAACGTCGAAGCCGCCCTGGCCGCCGGGGTCAACATGGGGTTCGCCTCGGCCAACGAGACCTACTGGAATATCCGTCTGGAGGCGTCGGCGCTGGGGCCGAACCGCATCATCACCTGCTACAAGGATACCGCGCTGGACCCCACGCATACCGCGCCCTATACCACGGGCCGTTTCCATGACCCACCGCTGAACCGCCCGGAAAACGCGCTGATCGGGCTGTATTTCTTCGACGATAACTGGTACCCCACGGAAGGCTATAACGCGCCGTGGGGGGGGAGCGGCCCGTCCAATAGCTGGTATTTCGACTGCACCGGGCTGCAACAGGGCGCCAGTGTGAACAATATCGTGGGCTATGAGTACGACACGGTCTACGACAACGGCTACTCGCCGCCGGGGCTGGAGGTGGTGTCCACCAGCCCGATTATCAACTATCGCGGCCAGCAGACCCCGGCCAACACGATCTTCTACACCGCGCCGAGCGGGGCGCGCGTCTTCGCCGCGGGCAGCCTGCGCTGGTCCTGGGGGCTGATCGACCACTCATATGCCAACAACCCGTTCCAGCCCGACCTGCTCTCGAACGACGCCGACCACCGCATCGAACAACTCACGGCCAACGTGATCGACAGCTTCGCCGGCTACTGGGACGGCCAGCCGCGCACGTGCGGGGGCCAGGGCTTTTACGACATCGGGATCCGCCCGACGCGCACCGCCATGCCGCAGCCGCCGACCGCCACCGGCACCCCGCCCACGGCCACGCGGACATCGACCCCGGCGGGCACGCGCACATCGACCCGCACGCCCACGGCCACGCCGGCCCGCACCGCGACGGTGACGGGCACCCCGCCCACGCTCCCGCCGACCGTGCCGGCGCCATCCACCAACACACCGGTCCCGGCCACCAGCACGGCAACTCCGGTGCCCGGCGGGCAGCCCATCCCCGGCACGATCAACGGCACGGACCCCACCCAGGTCGGGCGCATCGTGCGCGACTGGGTGCCGAGCACTTGTGCCACCGTCAAGACCGTGCCCGGCAACGGCGATATGCTGGCCCACCACTATGACGCCTACACCTTCGCCAACACCAGCGGGAGCGCCCAGTGTATCACCGTGAAGCTGGATTCCGCCTGCACGGGTACGAACGATGTGTTCAGCATGGCGTATCTGGGCAGCTTCACGCCGACCAGTATCACCACCGACTATCGCGGCGACATCGGCATGAGCCCCGGCCAGAACGGCGGCAGCAACAGCTACGCCATCAGCGTGCCGGCGGGCCAGACCTTCGTCGTCACCGTCTACGAGGTGACGGCCAACGGCGGCTGCGGCAGCTACACCCTCACCGTCACCGGCGGCAGCCCGGCGGGCGGCCCGACGAACACGCCCGTCCCCACCGGCACGCCAACGCGCACCGTCACCGCCACCCGCACGGCGATGCCCAGTCC
>CBJNAR010000990.1:0-2013 GCA_966434075.1 uncultured bacterium | reverse complement strand
CGCATACGCAACTGGTCTTGTGCCCCGGCATCAACGACGGCCCGGCGCTGGAGCAGAGCGTGCGCGAACTGGCCGCGCTCTACCCCGATGTGCGCTCGGTGAGCGCCGTACCGGTCGGGCTGACCAGCCGGCGGCGCAAGATCCTCGACCCGGCGCTGCGCTCGTACCGCGAGGACGAAGCCCAGGCCACGCTGGCCCACATCGCCCGCTTGCAGAAGGAATATCGCAAGCAGTTGGGCGTCAACTTCGTCTATGCCTCCGACGAGTTCTATTTGCAGTCGGGCGTGCCGATCCCGGCGGCGCGGCTCTATGACGGCTTCGAGCAGTACGAGAACGGCGTGGGCATGGTGCGCAAGACGCTGGACGAAGCGAAGCGCACCGCGCGCCACCTGCCCGACCGGCTGGACCGGCCCATCCGGGCCGTGGTCGTCACCGGGCGGATGGCTGCCGAGTCGTTGCGCGAGGCGTTCGCGCCGTTCAACGCGGTGGGCAACCTGGAACTGGACGTGCTCGATGTGGAGAACAAGAGCCTCGGCGCGCAGGTGAACTGCTCGGGATTGCTCTTCGGGCGCGACGTGGTCGATGCGCTGGAGGCGTATGGCGCCGGGCGGGACGGCGCCCGCCCGGCGGACCTCATCTTCCTGCCGCGCCGCATGTTCGACTTCGCGGGCGTGCGCACCCTGGACGAGTGGACCTTCCCGCGCTTCCAGGACACGCTCGGCTGCCCGGTGATCGCCGCCGAATGGACCGCGGAGGTGGCCGGCACCATCCGCCGCGCCGCTGCCGGCGAGGATTGCCACACGCAAGCCAAGGAAGTGATCTGGATTTCGCAGCTCGGCTAATCTCCGCCCACCCATGATCTCGCCTGTAGGGGCCGGTTTCAAACCGGCCAGTCAACCGCAGGCGGTGTAAGGGCCGGTTTCAAACCGGTCCGTGAATCCGGCGGCGGTGTAGGGGCCGGTTTCAAACCGGCCCGTGATAGCTAGAAGCCGTAGTCGAGGCGGGAGATCAGGCGGCGGGGAAAGTTCAGCTTGCGCATGGCGTCCTGCGTGACCACGATGGGGTAGTCGATGCGCCGGAACTCCAGCGTCCCCTGTTCGAGGTCGAGGATGGCGTAGGCCGCCTGGGGGTTGCCGTCGCGGGGCTGGCCCACACTGCCGGGGTTCATGATCAGGCGGGCGTCGGCCAGGCGGACGATTTCGCCGTCTTCCGGCTGGGCCAGCTTGACGGGGCCATTCTCTTCGACCTGGCGAAACACCACCGGCACGTGGGTGTGCCCGACAAGGCAATACCGCGTGTCGAAGTAGGGGAAACATTCGTGCGCCGCTTGCGTGTCGAGCAGGTATTCCCAGATGGGATCGCGGGGGCTGGCATGGACCACGGTGAAATTGGTGTCCTCCGGCAGCCAGCGCAGCGGCAGGGCGTCGAGATAGGCCCGGTTATCGGGCGTGATTACCCCCGCCGACCATTCCAGCGCGAAGCGGGCATCGGCGTTGAAGTTCTCGATGCTGGTCTTGCCGAGCAGGCCGAAATCATGGTTGCCGGGCACGCAGATATGATCGTAGCTGCGCAAGAGGTCGAGGCACTCGTTCGGGTGGGGGCCGTAGCCCACCATGTCGCCGATGCACCAGAGCCGTTCGGTGGCGCCGGCCTGGTGCAACGCGCCCAACACGACTTCAAACGCCGCCAGGTTTGCATGGATGTCTGAGACGATACCGATCCGCACTGGGAAGGCCTCCCCGCCGAAGATTAGCGCCACTATATCACAAAGCGGGCCGGGGGGCAATGCAAACGGTTGCCGCCTGGGCGTGGCCGCCGCCCTGGTGGCCGGCGTGGCGGCGCTGGGCCTCTATGTCCGCACCCTGGCGCCCAGCGTACTCGTCGGGGATATGGGCGAGTTCCAGTTCACCGGGGCCATCCTCGGCATCCCTCACCCTACCGGCTATCCGCTTTACACGCTGCTGGGCAAGCTCTGGAGCCTGGTGCCGCTGCGCGACGTGGCCTACCGCATCA
>CBJNAR010000989.1:0-2017 GCA_966434075.1 uncultured bacterium | reverse complement strand
TGCCGCCGAAGCCGCGTATGCGGTGATGACCAGCGCGTTGCCGGTGGCCCGGCTCGAACTGGTCGATGAACTGAGCATGCGCAGCGTCAACCGCTACCTGGGGCGCAGCTATCAGGAGGCGCCGGGATTGTTCCTGGAGTTTCATTCGGCCACGGCGGCGGCGATGGAGACCGAGGTGGCGCTGGTGGAGGATCTGATGCGCGACGCCGGGGCCACCGACCTGGCCGTGGCGCGCACCCCGGAGGAGCGCACCGCGCAATGGGAGGCCCGCCATCACGTCTACCGGGCGCTGGTCAACATGCATCCCGGCCAGGTGTACATGATCACCGACACCGCGGTGCCGCTGGCCCGCTTGCCCGAGAGCATTGCCCACGCCCAGCAGTTGCTAGGCGAGATGGGCCTGCATGGCAGCATCCTGGGGCATGTGGGCGACGGCAACTTCCACACGCTCGTCGCGGTGGCCCCCGCGGACTACGAGCGGGCGCACAGCTTCGGGGAGCAACTCGTCCACCACGCGCTGGAGTTGGGCGGCACGGCGTCGGGCGAGCATGGCATCGGGCTGGTCAAACGGGGCTATATGGCCGAGGAACACGGCGCGGCCCTGGAGTGGATGCGCCGGCTGAAGGCGCTCTTTGACCCCCAAGGCCTGCTGAACCCCGGCAAGATCATTTAGCCGCCGGCCCGCGCCGCCTGGAACCAGTCGTGAATCGCGATCCTCTCGGAAGGAGCATACCTGATGCCCGAACCTGCTGCGGCCCCCCGCCCCGATCCCGCGGATGAACCCCTGGAACCGATCTCGGCTGCCGACGTGGCGACGCTCACTACAGCGCGGGCGACGCCGGGGCCCTATACGCTCGGCCTCGACTCGATGTCGCAGGAGGGGGTACCCCGCGGGGAAGTGCGCCAATATCGGTGGACGAGCGACCGGATCTACCCCGGCGTCGAGCGCGACTACTGGGTCTATGTGCCGCAGCAATACGACGGATCGCGCCCGGCCTGCTTAATGGTCTTCCAGGACGCGCGGCTCTATCTCGGCCCCGAGGCTCAGATTCCCATCGCCTTCGACAACCTGATCCACGAGGGCGCCATGCCGCCAACGATTGGCCTGTTTATCAGTGCCGGCGAGCAGGGGCCGGGAATGCCGCGCTGGGGTGGGACCGACAACCGCAGTGTGGAGTACGATACGCTGAGCGACCGCTATGCGCGGTTCTTGCTGGAAGAGTTGCTGCCCCCGCTGGAGCAGCAATACCACTTCGTCGCGGACCCGGACGGGCGGGCGATCTGCGGGATTAGTTCGGGCGGGATTTGCGCGTTCACCGTGGCCTGGGAGCGCCCTGACGCCTTCCGCAAAGTAGTCAGTCACTGCGGCAGCTTCACGGCCATTCGCGGCGGCAACCTCTATCCCTCGCTGATCCGTAAGAGTGCCGCCAGGCCGTTGCGGGTGTTCTTGCAGACGGGGACCCGCGACCTGGATGTCGTCTTCGGGAACTGGGTCATCGCCAACCAGGACATGGCCGCGGCGCTGGCGTACAAAGGCTATGACTATCAGTTCGTGCTGGGCGAAGGCGGGCACTCGCTGGCGCACGGCGGGGCGATCTTCCCCGACACGATGCGCTGGCTGTGGCGCGACTATCCTCGCTGATGCTGTGCCATCCGCCTGCCCCGGCGCCCGCCCGCACCTGCCAGGGCGGGTGCGGGCGGCGCATTACCGGCTCTTGACGGGCAGCAGGATGGCCGATGGGTGGTCCGCATCGTGGTAGACGGTATGGTCGGCGGCGCAGAGGGGGGTGGCGGTGGCTAACGGCTCGCCGCTACCGAGGTTGCGGGCGTAGCGCGGGTGCGACCCCCCGGCGACCTGGACGCGGATGCGGTGGCCCTTCTGGAAGCAGTGCGCCGTGGCCCACAGCGCGACGTTGACGTTCCAGACGCCGTCCGCGCCAACGGTTGGCTCGCCGGGGCGTAGCCGCACCAGCCCATCGCTGATGTTGATGGACTTGCCCCGCGAGTCGACATCGCA
>CBJNAR010000988.1:0-2019 GCA_966434075.1 uncultured bacterium | reverse complement strand
TCGACCCGCAGGGCGAGGAGCGCCAGCGCGCCCGCCTGGCCCAGTTGCGCCGCGAGCGCGACCCGGAACGCTACACCGCCGCCCTGGAGCACGTCCGCCGCGCCGCCGAGGGCACCGAGAACCTGATGCCCGCCCTGATCGAGGCGGCCCACGCCTACGCCACGCTGGGCGAAATCACCGGCGTGCTGCGCAGCGTGTTCGGCGTGCAGCAGTTCAGCACGGTGGTTTAGTCCTCTCGACCAGCGTGATTGTGCGGTGTAGGGGCCGGTTTCAAACCGGCCTGCCGCCCGGCGAGCGTTGTAGGGGCCGGTTTCAAACCGGCCTGACCGCGCAGGTGTAGGGGCCGGTTTCAAACCGGCCTGCCGCCCGCCAGGAGCCGAGACTCTTCGCTGCGCTCAGAGTGACAAGTCCTTCAGGAACGGTCATTCTGAGCGCAGCGAAGAATCTCGTCTCTTCCGGGCAAAAGCCGAGACTCTTCGCTCCGCTCAGAGTGACAAGCTTCCAGGAACCGTCATTCTGAGCGCAGCGAAGAATCTCGTCTCGTTAGGGTAAAAGCCGAGACTCTTCGCTGCGCTCGGAGTGACAAGCCTTGAATGAAAAAGGGCCGGGGAAGCGCTTCCCCGGCCCCAATTTTATGCCCCCGGCATCGCGCCGCGGCCCGGTCCCGGCGCCTGCTGCTGCATCTTGAGTTGGTCGCGGATTTGCAGCCATTGCAGCACATGGGCGCGGGTCAGGAGGCCGACGAGGCGCCCCGTGGCGTCCACCACCGGCACCTGGTCGAAGTCGCCCTCGTTGATCAGTTCCAGCGCGCGCTGGAGATCGTCTTGCGGGCGCACCACCTTGAGCTTGTCCGGGCCGGTCATGCGCTGGCCCACCGTGACCATGCCCCACTCGTCTTGCGGCACGTCCTTGATGTCGCCCAGGGTGACGATGCCGACCAGGCGACCATCGTCGGCCACCGGCACGGCGCGGGCGTTATAGGGCAGGATGAACTGGGTCAGCAGTTGGGCGATGGTCATATGCGGCGCGGCGACCGGCGGCGCCGGCTCCATCACCTGGCCCGCGGTGATGCCGCGCAGGGTCTCGCGCATGACGGTGCCGGAGACGCTCTGCTGGGCCGCGTTCAGCAGGAACCAGCCGATAAACGCCAGCCACAGCCCGCCGCCGAAGTCGCCCAGGAAGAACGTCTGGTAGAGGCCGAGGAAGATAAAGCCGTAGGCCACCAACTGCCCGACGAAGCCCGCCAGTTGGGTGGACCGCTGGAAATTGCGCGTGATGCCCCAGATGATCGAGCGCAACACACGCCCGCCGTCCAGCGGGAAACCGGGGATCAGGTTAAACAGGGCCAGGATGAAGTTGATGAAGGCCAGGTATTGCAGCACCGCCGCCGCGCCCGCCCCCACGTGCCCGATGGTCGGCGTGACCACCTGTTCGAGGCCAAAGAAGACCCCGGCGAGTATCAGGCTGGTGAGCGGCCCAACAAACGCGATCAGGAATTCATCGCTAGCCTTTTTCGCTTCCTGCTCGATATTGGACACGCCGCCGAAGATAAAGAGCGTGATGTCGCGCACCTTGAGGCCGCGCGCCCGCGCCGTGAACGAGTGGCTCAGCTCATGCAGCAGCACCGAGACGAAGAGCAGCAGCGACGCGATCAGCCCCAGCAGCCAGTAGACCACGGGGTTCTCGCCCGGCATCTCCAGCGGGAAGTAGCCCACGGCCAACTGGAACGTGAACAGGAAGACCACCAGGATCCAGCTCCAGTGGACTTTGATGGCGATGCCGCCAATCGTCGCGATCTTATAGACGCCTCTATCCATCGGTCATTCCCATGCTTTCTGTGCTACGGAGCGGCGCTCCCTGCGATCTATACAAGCTACCTCAGCACGAGTTATACCAGTGACACTCGGGTTCGCCGCCGGGCGCGCCACGCCCGGCCCATCCTTGCCGCAGCCGGGCCGTTCGGTTATGATTACGTAGCGGCAGTGAGGTTTGTTGCCGCGGCACATTAGTCGTTCAGCA
>CBJNAR010000987.1:0-2026 GCA_966434075.1 uncultured bacterium | reverse complement strand
GCGTAGACGACCGTGGTGCCGGAGTGGAAGGCCACGGGCAGCGCCTGCTGGAAGAGGCCCTCGGCATAGGGTGTCATCTGCTCTTCGGGCTTGCTGGGCGCGAAGCCGGGCACGCCGCGCTCGGTGGCCCCGGCGAACACGTAATCGACGCCGTACTGGTGCAGCAGGTCGAGCAGGCGTTGCGCCGTCAGCGGCTGGCCGGTCTGCGGGTCGCGGCCCTGGTAGATGGCGTTGACCACCTGGCGGCGTTCCTGGATCTGGGCGCGCAGGGCCGGCTGCCCCGTGCGCCAGAGCGACTCGTGCGAGTTGTCCCAGGCGACCAGCGTGGGCACGCCGGTGTAGGCCGAGACACGACCGGGGCGGTTGTACTCGTCGCTGCCCGCCTCCAGCACCACGTCGCTGCTCGTGGCGTGGTCCTTGAGCCAGACGATAGCGGCGTAGTCGCCGGGCGCGGCGTCGCGCAGCCAGGTCATGCCGTCGAGCCCGCGCGGGGCGGCTTGCCCGCCCACCTGCCGCGCCAGCGGTCCGTAGACCGAGTACAGCAACCCGGACGCCACCAGCAGCACGAACACGCCCGCCCAGGCCACGCTCAGCGCCCTGGTCCCGCTGATTTGCCCCGGCGCGGTCGCGGCGTGGGGCTCGCGGAAGACGGTGTGCAGCGTGCGCCACACCGCATAGGCGGCGGCCAGGCCCCAGAGCACCCAGATCTGGAAGTAGAACTTGAACAGCGTGTTCATGCGCATCTGGAAATTGTCGCGCAGGAAGAAGACCTCGATAGCCAGGCCCAGGAACGCGCCCACGGCCACCAGCAGCAGCACCGTGTTGCGCTCGGGCCGGGCCGGCTGCTGCCAGATGAGATACAGCGCGGCGACCCCCAGCGGCAGCAGCAGCGCCAGCAGCGGGAATTGCAGCACCCAGGCCACGACCAGCACGGCCAGCAGCCCGCCGCCCCAGACGGCGAAGAGGTTCGTGGGCGCGTCCGCCCGCTGTGCCCGCGTGCGCCCGTAGCGGATGGCCTCGAAGACGACCCAGGCGACGATCGCCAGCAGGAAGATGCCGAAGATGACCAGGAAGCCCAGGATCGTCTTGTCCGCCGTGTTGACCAGCAGCAGCGCGCCGATCTTCTGCAAGATGCCGCCGAGGACCGGGATCTGGGCCAGGTTCGGCGGGATCTGCGCCGGGTCGCCACCCACCAGCGACACGAAGGTGAGGTGGAACGGCAGGAAGACGACCAGGCTGAGCACGACGAGCAGCGCCGCCTGGACGAGCCAGGGCCGCACCCAGCGCCAGCCGCCCGCCGGGTCGGTGCGCCGCCGTGCGGCCAGGTAGGGCAGGCCCAGGCAGCCGAGCAGGATCAGCAGATAGGTGGGGTAGTCCCAGGTGTTGGCCGTGTAGAGTGCGCCCGCGCTCACGGCGGCGACGGCGATCCCCAGCCAGCCGTCCACGCCGTCGGGCAGGGCGTCGCGCCAGCCGGAGCCGGGGCGCGGACGGCGCCGGGCCAGGGCCACGCCGAAGGCCAGGGCCAGCAGCACCAGCGGCAGGGCCAGCACGTGCGGATGCAGATCGCCCAGCAGGAAGGAGAAGGCGGGGAACTCGTTGATCGTCTCGAAGCCGACCTTCTCCTTGGTCGGCGGGCCGCCCGCGACCGACACGGTGCGGTAGTCCTGGATGATGCGCGAGGGCGCGAACCAGTTGTAACTCTGCGGCGTCTGGCACATGAAGCAGAAGCGCCAGCCGTTGCCCTCGTCGGTGTTGTCGGTATGGATGGCGAAGGCCGTGGTCAGGTTGCCCATCGCCACGATCATCAGGGCGGCGAGCAGCCCGTAGAGGTAGGGCGACAGGAAGACCGGCAGGCGCGGCAGGCGCCATGCGGCGGCGCCGTCGTCGTCGGGCGGGGGGGCCGCCGCGTGGGCGCCGTTGCCCCCGGACGCGGGGGGCACGGGCTCCGCGGCGCCGTCGCCGGTCGCGCCGGTCGCGGCTTCCGTGGCTTCGGCGGGCGCGGTCTCGACGGCGGTGGCCGTGCCCC
>CBJNAR010000986.1:0-2035 GCA_966434075.1 uncultured bacterium | reverse complement strand
ATCCCGCGCGGCGGATGCGTCTGAGCCGCCCGCGGCGCGGCCTGCTTGTCCTGTTGCTGACCCTGGTGCTGGTGGCGCCGCTGCTGCCTGCGCCCCTGACCACCCCGCCCCCGGCGGCCGCCGCGGCCATCTCGATCCGCTGGGGCTTCTATGTGACCTACAACCCGAACTCGTTCGCCTCGTTGCAGGCACACGTCGATCAGTTGAACTATGTCTCGCCCTGGTTCTACACGGTGAACGGCACCGGCGCGATCACCAACAGCGTGCAATCCAACGTCAACGATCTGTTGCGGTCGCGGGGCGTCAAGAACGTGCCGATGATCCGCAACAACAGCACCTACCAGAACTTCCATAACGTGCTGGCCGATGCGGGGATGCGCGCGGCGCTCATCGCCAACCTGCGCACCATCGTGCTGCAAAACAACTACGACGGCATCACCATCGACTTCGAGGGGATCCTCGACGCCGACGGCCCCTTGCTGACGACCTTTATGTCGTCGCTCTACAATGACCTGAAACAATACGACAAGCTGGTGGTCATGGCCGTGCCCGCCAAGACCCGCGACGTGAACACGGGCTGGGCCGGCCCGTTTAACTACCGCGATCTGCGCCCCTGGGCCGACTACTTCGTCATCATGGCCTATGACCAGCACTATCCCGGCGGCGCGCCCGGCCCCATCGCGCCCCTGCCCTGGCTGAACGACGTGGCGAACTACGCCACGCCGATCCTGGGTGCGGGCAAGATCATCTGGGGCATCGACCTCTACGGCTACGACTGGAACACCACGGCCAACCCGCGCCCGCCGGCCGATCCGCGCACCTGGAGCGAAACCCAGGCGCTGGGCCAGACCTACCAGGGCACCTTCGCCTACGATACCGCCAGCCAGTCGCCGTCGCTGATCTATATGCAGAACAACCAGCGCCACGAGGTCTGGTACCAGAACAAGCAGAGCTTTGACGCCCGCCTGGCCCTGGTGCAGCAGCGCAACTATCCCGGCTTCGCCATCTGGCGGCTGGGGCAGGAAGATCCCGGCATCTGGCAGAGCATCGCCGGGCTGCGCAGCCCCTGCACGCCGATCCCGCCCTTCCCCAACACGCCCACGCGGATCTACTTCCCGCAGACGGGGCACAGCCTGGGCGGGGGGTTCCTGGAGTACTGGCGGGCGCACGGCGGCCTGCCCATCTACGGCTATCCGCTCTCCGAGGAGTTCACCGAGGTCAGCCCGACCGACGGGCGCCCGTACACGGTGCAATACTTCGAGCGCAACCGCTTCGAGTGGCACCCGGAGTTGGCCGGTACACCCTATTCGATCCAACTGGGTTTGCTGGGTAGCCAGTACACCGCAGGCCGCCAGTTCCCGACGGTGCCGCCGTTCCCCAACACGCCCGACCGGATCTATTTCCCGCAAACGCAGCACAGCCTGGGCGGTGGGTTCTACATCCTCTGGCGGCAGCGGGGTGGCCTGGCCCAGTTCGGCTATCCGCTCTCCGAGGAGTTCACCGAGGTCAGCCCGACCGACGGGCGCCCGTACACGGTGCAGTATTTCGAGCGAGCGCGCTTCGAGTGGCACCCGGAACACCTGGGCACGCCGAGCGAGTTCCAATTGGGCCTGCTGGGCGTCTGGGCCCTGGAGCGGACCGGCTGCCGGCCCTAACCCGGCACGCGCGGCGGCCGGTCTGAGCGCAAGTGCGTTCGCGCCGTTTGTGCTCAGGCCGGGCGCGCCCCTCACGATGGCCTGCGCCTTGCTGAGGCTGGTTGCGATCTGCGGCGAAGCGATTCACCTCGATCAGCGGGTGGCACCGATAGCGGTATAATCCGCCCGCGCCACTCTCCGTCTGCGCACGGACCTTTTGTACGCGCGTTGGCTTCGGGTTCGCGGCCAGGAGTTGGCCCGGCGCGACCCTCAGGCCAGCCCCGGTGTGACCGGCCTGCCTCTATTGCCGTCATATTCTAGAGCGCTTCCCGCGGAGCGCGCCGTGTCCCGGCGCCTGGCCCCGGCCCGCGGTAAAAGCCGCCGCCGAAACGGACCGGCGA
>CBJNAR010000985.1:0-2039 GCA_966434075.1 uncultured bacterium | reverse complement strand
GAAGGCGGCGCCCCGCGTGCCAAGGGTGGGGTTGCGCGTGGCGGGGCCGCCTGTATCCTCGGCGGGCAGGTGCAGCGCCAGCAGCACCACGGCTTCGCGCAGCCGGTCGCGCCCGCCGCTCAGGCCCGTGCGGCGCTCTTCCACCTCGCGGCGCTCCAGTTCGAGCAGCCAGGTCTCGGTGGCCTCGGTGGGCGCGCCGGGCGGGGGGGGACCTTCGGGCGCCCCGCCGCGGCGGCGCAGTTCCTCGTCGAGCCGGGCCAGCCGCCCGTCGAGCACAGCGCGCATCGTCTGTTCGGCGGCGGCGGGGCGCAGGTGTACGCTCACGTCGAAGGTGTAGGGCAGCAGGTCGGGGAATTCAAGCAGGCGGCGCAGCCAGCCGCCCTCCACCCGTGGCACCGGCGGCGTGATTTGCCAGTACGACGTGATCACGCCGGGGGTGAGCGCCACGGCGTCGCGCCCGATGAGCAAGGCCCGCGGGGTGAGGCCGGGCAGGTCCAGCAGCCGGTCGCTGCCCAGGTGGAAGGGCCGCCCGGCGCCCGCCGGGTCGCCGGGCCGCAGCAGCCGCCCCACCACGATGCTGATGTCGGCGAGCCGGGCGGGGAGGGGCACGGCCTCATAGGGCAGGGTGGTGAACAGGCCAGCCACGCGCCCGGTCAGGATCTCGGTGTCGGGCGCGGCCACCGCCACCCCGCACCAGAGGTCGGCCAGCCCCGCCGCCTGCAAGCGCGTCAGGTAGGCGCCCTGGAGATCGTGCCAGGCACGCGCCGCGGCGGCACCGGTGCCCAGCCGCTGCTCGATGCCCGCGCGCCAGCGCCCCGACAGGCTGATCGGATCGACCGGGCGGCGGCTGACCAGGAACTGGACAGGGCATTCGGGCAGCGCGTCGGTGAGGCGGTCGAGCATGGCGCGCGCCGTCGCGGGAACCGGCGGGCTGCCGGTGCGACTGGTGAGGGCCAGCACGGCGGCGTGCCCGCCCCCGGCCAGATCGATCGTGCCGAATCGTTCCTGGCCGCCCATGCCTTCGAGCGGCCGGATCGCTCGGAAGCCGAAGCGGCGTTCCATAGCTCCTGGCTCTTGCTGGATAGTTAGCACGGAGAGCAGCATTGCGATGAGCCTGGCTTCCGCGCCACGTCGCCGACCGCCACTGCCGGACCGAGCGTGCCGCTATTCTACTACAGAAACTTGCCGCGTGTCAGGCCCCGGCACCAACCGCCGGGGCCTTATCCTGGATCTATGTGGGTGGCCCCTACATCTGCCGGTTGTGCTTGCCTACTTCTCCTGCCAGGAGTCGACCAGTTGCATCACGTTGGCGGCGTAGATATCCGGGTTGTTGTTGTCGCCCCAGGGGGCATAACGCTGGATGATCGCGGTGGGGGTCCGCAGGCCCCAACCCTCGACATATAGCTCTTTGATCAGCTTGTACCAGTCTTCGATGCCCTGCTCGTAGGTGTCATAGGACCGGTAGCCCTCGTAGTCCTTGTAGCCGGGCGTCGTGCGGATGTTGCCGATGCTGTGCGTGAACCGGGCGACGCCCTTGGTGCCCGCCGCGCTCTCGTGGATATAGAAGGCCAGGGCGTAGGCCGGATCGATGCCGTACTTCACGCCCAGGTCATAAAAGGCCGCGCCGGTGCCCAAGGCGGGCGAGTTGAACGACGCCAGCACCGCGTCGATGGCCGCCGCGCTGATGCTGGGCGGCGCGACCAGGTTGTAGTCCGCCGTGTGATGGGCCACGGCGGGCCGATCCCCGGCGGGCGCCGCCTCCGCTTTCGGCGGGGGCGCTTTGGGCGCCTCGGCAGCCTTCGCAGCGGTGTCCGTCGCGCCGGTGACGAGCGCCACGCCGGCCCACAGCGGATTTTGATAGCGGCTGAGGCGCAACCCGCCCGGCCCGGCATTCAGCCCGGCCAGCAGCATGGGCAGCAGCAACAGCAGGATCGGGACGACGATGGCGCCCGGCAGCAGCCACCGGCGCCAGGGCTGCGGCTGCCGCACCGCGCGGGCCGCCGCGTAGGCGCTGGGCGGTGTCGTATAGGTGTACGCGC
>CBJNAR010000984.1:0-2043 GCA_966434075.1 uncultured bacterium | reverse complement strand
TCCCGCCCCTGCCGCGAGTGGCGGCGGCGCTAACGGGCCGGAGCATATCACCGTCCAGCACATCCTGATCGGCTTCAAGGGCAGCGTGCCCGGTAAGCCCATCACCCGCACCCAGGAGCAGGCCAAGACGCTGGCCTATCAACTGCTCGACAAAGCCAAGAGCGGCGCCGACTTCGACCAACTGGTGCGCGACAACACCGACGACTCGCCGCCCGGCATCTACTCGATGTCGAACCTCGGCGTGCCCCCGGCGGACGGCGAGTACCCGCGCGAGGGCATGGTGCCCGCCTTCGGCAACATCGGCTTCGCGCTCCAGGTGGGCCAGATCGGCATCGCCGACTTCGACCCGCAGACCAGCCCCTTCGGCTGGCACATCATCAAGCGCCTGAAGTAGCCCCGCCGCCGAGACTCTTCGCTGCGCTCAGAGTGACAAGCCCTTGGCCCCCCGTCATTCTGAGCGCAGCGAAGAATCTCCGTCTCGCCCCCACCTGCTAAGGATGCGGCAACATGTCCCACGTTTGCCCGCCATCCTGCGTGCGGAACAGGTCGCCCGCCGTGCTGAACCAGCCGTGCTGCGCGTCGATAAACTGCACGGAACCGACAGAGCGGTCGCCGGGACTCGCCAGATCCGAGGGGATGGCGGGTATCCAGGGCTGACCTGCCGCGGTCGGGCGGTACACCGAACCGGGGCGCATCGCCACGATCCAGGGGTGGCCCGGCACGGGCACGGCCAGATCGACCACTTGCCCCGCGGGCAACTCGTGGCGCCCCGACTCCCAGGCCGCATTGAGGGTCCAGTGTCCCCCGCTGTCGGTGGACTGGAACAACGCTTTTTCCTCCGCTGCGCCGCTGGCCGGCAGCGCCCCGCACAGCAGCCAGAGTTCGTGCGCATCGGCGGCGGCCAGCCGATCTTCAACCCCGCCGACCCCAACACAGGGATCGGGCAGCGGCTGCCAGGTGCGGCCCGCGTCCTGGGTCGCGCTGATAGTGCCGATTGGCCCTTGCCGCGGGTATCCGTAATTGCCCCAGGAGAGGATCCAGCCCGCATCCGGCCCGGCCCGCACCAGTTGCCAGGACGGCCCGGCGATGGGGGGGTGGCTCACGGTCTGCCAGGTGGCCCCGCTATCGCTGGACACGTATAGCGTCGCCGCCGGGGCCACGGTGCCTGTGGGCGTTGCCGCAATCGCCCAGACCGTATCGCCGGCGACCTCCAGTGCGGACACCGCCGGCAGCACGGGATTAGCCGTCCAGGTGCGCCCGCCGTCGTGGGTCGCCCAGAAGCCCGGATCGAACGCCCAGCCGTCGCGCGGCGTGGTAAAGCGCAACTGGGACGCGTTGGCGGGGGCGGGACCCGCCGGCTGCCACGTTTCGCCTCCGTCCACGGTGGCGCGGATTTCCGGCGCGCATGCCGCATTCCCCGGACAGGACGCCAGCGCCCACCCGTGCAGCGGGTCGGCAAAACTCAGCGGAAACAGGGCCGGTTGCGCGGGCGGCAGCACCGGCGCACCCGTAGCATCGAGCCGGACTGCGACCCGCATCGGCACCGGCTGCGCCGACGCGGCAACCTCAATCAGCACCTCGCGGGTGACGTTCGCCTGCCCGTCCAATTCGATCTCCGTACCGTCCACTGCGAGCACCAGCCGGCGGACGCCGTTTTGCTCGCTGTACCGGCCTTGCCAGGCCCCCACGGCCACGGACTGGCCGTCCGGCTCAGCACTGCCCGTCAGGATCGGGCCTTCCATCCAAACCAGGGCATCGCGCGTGCTGCCCGCGTCGTAGTGCTGGACCAGGCGGCTCGGCATGGTCTCATCGCGCATCAACTCGCTTGCGGGGGTGAGCCAGTCGGGGACCGTGGTGGGCCGGAAGACCTGATAAAAGACGGTGCGCGCAGCGGAGATAGTCGCTGTTGACGTAGGGGTTGCCGCGGGCGGGACCGGCGTCGGGGTCGCTGCGGGCGCAGATGGCGTGGGAGTCGTGCCGGCCAGTGGGGGCGCCGTGAGGGTGGCCGGCGGGGCGGGCGGCGTCGCCGTGCCCACGGCCACC
>CBJNAR010000983.1:0-2048 GCA_966434075.1 uncultured bacterium | reverse complement strand
GGCGCCAAGTTGCTATACTGGCGCCGTAAACATCCTCCCCCGCGTTGCACCCGCGGCGTTCATGATGCCACCGGCGAACCCGCCTGGCGGTCCCCGATTGGCCTGACAACGGACCGCTACCTCTCCGAGCTGTAAAGGGGCTGGTGCGGCCGGCAACGCCGCTGCCCGGCGGCTCCCTGTTGTGAAAGGGGATGGACTATGCGAAAAGTGGTTTCAGGTTTGTTTATCTCCCTGGACGGCGTGACCGAAGCCCCGAACGAATGGCAATTTGACAGCTTTGACCAGGATTTGGGGACCGAAATGGGGGCGATGATCGGGGAAACGGACACGATCCTGCTCGGGCGGGTGACGTATCAGGAGTGGGCCGATTACTGGCCCACCTCCACCGATGAACCCTTTGCCAGCTTTATTAACAACACGCCGAAATACGTCGTCTCGACGACGCTGGATAACGTCACCTGGCAAAACTCGACCCTCCTCAAGGGCAACCTTGCCGAAGAAATCGCTCGCTTGAAAGCGCAACCGGGCAAAACGATTACCGTGACGGGGAGCCCCACCCTGGTGCGATCGCTGCTCCAGCAGGATCTGCTCGATGAATTAATCCTGATGATTCATCCCGTGGTCGTAGGCAAGGGCAAACGCCTTTTCCCCACCGCGGGCGATCTGAAACGATTACAGTTGGTCAGCCACAAGACGACCAGCAGCGGCGTGGCGATCCTGACCTACCACCCGAAATAGGCGGCCATTCCCGCCGAGTCGCGGCCCGTCTGGCGGTAGAGGTTCGCCAACGGTATCGTTCATGGAACGGATGCGGCGCCGGCCCCCCACCGGCGCGCGAGGCCCGGCACCGGCCCGCCGGGCCGGATCGCGGAGGTCATTATGGACCCGCTGCGCAGCTTTGTGCCCATCGACCGGCTCCACGCGCTGGCCCACGGCCTGCCCCTGCCCGACCGCCCCACCGGCGCCGCCCTGCTGGCCGACATCTCCGGCTTCACCGCGCTGACCGAGGCCTTCGCCGCCGCGCTCGGACCGCAGCACGGCTCCGAGGAACTGGTGCAGATCCTGATCCCCGTGTTCGACGCGCTGATCGCCGAGGTCCACCGCTACGGCGGCAGCGTGCTCGCCTTCAGCGGCGACGCCATGACCTGCTGGTTCGACGGCGACGACGGCAGCCGCGCCGCCACCTGCGCGCTGGCCCAGCAGCGGGCCATGGCCCCCTTCGCCACGCGCCCCCTGCCGGGCGGGGGGCAGGCAACGCTGGCGCTCAAGGTGGCCGTGGCAGCCGGACCGGCGCGACGCTTCCTGGTGGGCGACCCGGGGCGCGGCGTGCTGGAAGCGCCCGCCGGGCCGACCCTGGAGCGGCTCGGCGTGGCCGAGGAACTGGCCGCGCGGGGCGAGGTGCTGGTGGACGCCGCCACCTGGGCGGCGCTGACCGATGCCGGCGCAGGCGGAGACCCGTGCGTGGACCTGGAGAGCGGCGCCGAGTTCCATGTGCTGACCGGCCTGGCTCGGCCCGCCGCCCCCGCACCCTGGCCGCCGCTGGGCCCGGCGGCGGTGCCCGACGAGCAGGTGCGCCCGTGGCTGCTGCCCGCCGTGTGGGACCGGCTGCAACATGGCCGGGGCGCCTTCCTGGCCGAACTGCGCCCGGTGGTCGCCCTGTTCCTGCGCTTCACCGGCATCGACTATACCCGTCCTACGGCGGGCGCCCGGCTCGACACGTTTATCCGCTGGGTGCAGGAGGTGCTGGCGCGCTACGAGGCGGCGCTGCTGCAACTGACCATCGGCGAGAAGGGCAGCTACCTGTATGCCGCCTTCGGCGCGCCGCTGGCCCACCCCGACGAGGCGGCCCGCGCGGCGGCGGCGGCCCTGGAACTGCGCACGCCCCCGCCCAGTTGCAGCTTCATCCGCGGCGTGCAGATCGGCATCAGCCAGGGCCAGGTGTGGACCGGGGCCTATGGCGGGCAGGCCCGGCGGACCTACGGCGTGCTGGGCGACGCGGTGAACCTGGCCGTCCGGGTGATGCAAACGGGGGGGGCGGGGTGTATCCT
>CBJNAR010000982.1:0-2049 GCA_966434075.1 uncultured bacterium | reverse complement strand
CCGTCCCGCACCGCGCGCAGGAACTCCCAACCCTCGTGCTTCTTCACCAGGCCCGCGTCCTCGTAACGGCGGACCTGCTGGTCCAGCGCGTAGAGCAGCTGCTGGCCTGTCGTCGCTCCGGCGTACGCGGTGCGATGGACCTTGGTGCCGCCGAACCGGCGGAAATCCAGCAGTCCCTCGGGCGTGCGGTTGAACATCACGCCCATGCGGTCGAGCAGGAAGATGATCGCGGGGCCGGTTTCGCACATGCCCTTGACCACGCCCTGGTTGGCGAGGAAGTCGCCGCCGTAGATCGTGTCGTCAAAGTGCTGCCAGGCGGAGTCGCCTTCACCCTTGGTGTTGACGGCGGCGTTGATACCGCCCTGCGCGCAGACCGAGTGCGAGCGCCGCACCGGCACAATCGAGAAGAGATCGACCGGTATCCCCATCTCGGTGATTTTGATCGTCGAGGACAGGCCGGCCAGCCCACCCCCGACGACGATAATCTTCGGCATCTGTCGTCTCCTTTACAGTCTGAAGCCGCCCCCGCTGGCGACAATCGCGATAATAATCGCCATGCCCAGGACACTCATCACCACCGAGATAGCTGTGGTGACCCATTGCGAGATCCGTTGCGAACGCTTGCCCACAGTCAGGCCCCAGGTAATCAAGAAAGACCAAAGTCCGTTGCCCAGATGGAAGCTCGCGCTCAGGATACCGGCCGTGTAGAAAGCAAAGATCAACGGATTGCTCAGATGCTGGGTCATGATGTCATAGGAGGCGGCGCCCGACGCGAAGGCCCCGAAGCGCAACACCATGACATGATAGAGGATGTACAGCACCAGAATAATGCCCGTGACGCGCTGCCACATGAACAGCCGGTTGCGGGCATAGCCGTACGCGGCGACGTTGACACGCGCATATGATGCAATAACAAGACCATACAACGCATGATACACGAGGGGCAGCAAAATCAGCCCGAACTCGATAAAGAACAGGAGCTGAATATCGCGCGCATGGACCGCCATCTCGTCCCACTGGGTATTACCTTGCAGGGCGGTGGCGTTTTCCCAGAAATGATAGACCAAAAAGCCGCCGACCGGCACCACGCCGGTCAACGAGTGCAGACGGCGCAGCCAGAACTGGTTACGCTGGTACCACGTGCGGGGGCGCATCTGTGACGACGACCCTGTCGCAACTTCCGCGGGCGCGGCCTTGCCGGCCGGCTCTGAAACCGTTGCCATTCCATGCCTCCGAAGCACAAGTTGATCCGTGATGCGGCCCGGACGCGGGCAGTGGGGCCGGTCATCATGGCCCCGGCGGCGGAAGCCCGCGATGCCGCCGGGCGCCTCACGACTCTAGTTCGATTGTACTACAATCGCTGCATCCTGTCCAAGAAAGCAGGCAGCCACACACAGCGTACGGCGTGAAAAACACCGTTCCCGGACGATCATAGCACCCATCCGGTTATAAATCAAGACAATGGATGCTATAATATCGATAGAACCTTTTTATGAGACGGGAGCAGCCAATGGACATCGACCAGTTACGGGCTTTCGAGCGAATCGTCCGCGAGGGCAGCTTCAGCCGGGCGGCCCGCGCCCTCAACATCACCCAGCCCACTACCAGCGCGCGGATCGCCACCCTGGAGCGCACGCTGGGCGGCCCGTTGTTCACGCGCGGCGGGCGCCGGCTCACACTGACCGAGCGGGGCGAGCAGTTCCTGCCCTATGCGCGTCGCGTGCTGGAGGTGCTGGACGAGGGTGTAGAAGCGGCGCGTGCCACGCAGACCGGCGAACGCGGTCGGGTGACGCTGGGCCTGGTGCAGTCGCTGACGGTCGGCTTCCTGACCGAGGCGGTGGCCCGCTTCTGTGCGCTCCACCCGCAGACCGAGGTGTTTGTGCGCGCCGCGCAGAGCAACCAGGTGGTCGAGATGCTGAACGACGGGCTGGTCAAGCTGGGCATCCTGAGCTGGCCCTTCTACGGCACGGACATGCTGCCGCTCCTGCACTTCCGCGAGGCGCTGACGCTGGTGGTGGCCGCGAGCCCGGCCCCCGCGCCCGGCCCGCT
>CBJNAR010000981.1:0-2050 GCA_966434075.1 uncultured bacterium | reverse complement strand
AGCACGCGCGCCTGCCCGCCGCTGGGCTGCACCAACCCCAGCAGCATCTTGACCGCCGTGCTCTTGCCCGCGCCGTTGGGTCCCAGGAAGCCGAAGACCTCGCCCCGCGGCACCTGCAAGGTCAGGTCGGACACGGCAGCCTTGCGGCCATAGATCTTGCGCAGGCCGGTGGTCTCGATCACCAGATCGGTCATACATACTCCCCTATTCGTCCGGATTGCGCGCGCCGGGGCGTGCGCTTTGTTCTATAAACCGCGCCGCCGCCTCGCATATTACACGCTACGCCGCAGGCTGTCCAGAAGTTGCAGGTTCGCGCCGGATCGGGTATAATCACTTCTTGTGACCCGCGCTAAGGGATCACATATATTACCGTTAATGGGCTGCCGTGGAGTTATCAACCTGGTCGTTCGCGACCGTCCCGGCCCGCCCCAGCTAGATCGCATAGCAGGCGCTATGCGCGCTCGAAAGGAGCACGGTCCCCATGCCGAAAATGAAGACCCACAAGGGGTCGGCGCGCCGGTTTAAGATCACCGGCACGGGCATCATCATGCGCACGAAGGGTATGAAGAGCCACTTCCGCCGGCGCAAGTCGAGCCGCGTGAAGCAGCAATTCGACCGCATGACACCCCTGGACCCCACGCAAGTGCCCCGCGTCAAGCGGTTGCTGCCTTACGGTTTGGATTAAGCTTTCAGCCGTCAGCCGTCAGCCGTCAGGAGATGTAACGATATGCCGGGCTGCGGGTTGGTACGTGAAAGCGTTTTTTGTTAAGGAGAAGGAACTGACATGCCTCGCGTAAAACGTGGGTTTACTCGCCACCGGCGGCACAATAAAGTTCTGGGGATGGTCAAGGGCCACCAGACAAGCCGCGGTCATTTGTTCAGGACAGCGAATCAGGAAATGATGCGGTCGCTGATGTACGCCTATCGGGACCGCCGCACCCGCAAGCGCGATATGCGCGCGCTCTGGATCGTGCGCATCAACGCCGCCGCCCGCGAGAATGGGCTGCCCTACAACCGCTTCATCGCCGGCATCAATGGCCTGGGCCTGGAGCTGGACCGCAAGATGCTGGCCGAGATGGCCGTGAACGATCCGCATGGCTTCGCCGTGCTGGCCGCCCGCATCAAGGGTGAGCCCGAGCCGGTGCGCAAAGCCGCCCCGGCCCCCGCTGCCGCCGCGCCCGCCACCGAGGCCACCGCAAGCGCCACGGCGCCGGAGCCCGCCGCCGAGACCACCGTCGTCGCTCCGGTGGCGCAGGGCGAGGTGGAGACCGAAGAGGAAAAGGACCTGGAAGCCGCGGGCGTCCCCGAGGAGCAGCCGGCGGAGCAGGACGAGCGGCCTGAGCACGGCGACCCGCAGCAGAGCGAGTCGCGCTAACACCGATGTGATCCCCGATGTGGCGAGGGTTTGTCCCTCGCCACATTTTTGTTTGTGGTGTGAGATATGATTAGCAGCGCGAGCAACCCCACAATCAAGCGGGTGCGTGGCCTGGGCGCACCGGCCCCGCAGCACCGCCGCGCCGAGCGCGCCTTCGTCGTCGAGGGCGTGCGGGCGGTCGAGGAGGCGCTGAACGAAGGGGCCCGGCCCGGCCTGGTGCTGTACGACGCCGAGGCGCTGCGCCAGACGCCACGCGGCACGCAGTTGCTGGGGCGCATCGCCCGGCTGCCGGAAGCGCAGGAAACCAGCCGGGGCGCGCTGGCGGCAGCAACCGAGACGGTGCAGCCGCAGGGCGTGCTGGCTGTCTTCCCTTTCGTGGACTGGCCCGCCGCCCCGCCCGAAGCCGCCCCGCTCTACCTCATCCTCGACGGCATCCGCGACCCCGGCAACCTGGGCACGATCCTGCGCGGGGCCGAGGCGGCGGGCGTCACCGCCTGCTGGCTCACGCCCGACTGCGTGGATCTCTATAACCCCAAGGTGGTGCGCGCGGGCGCGGGAGTCCATTTCCGCCTGCCCTGCTATCGCGATCAGGACTGGGACGCGATCCGCGCCCAGATGGAGCGGCTGAAGGTTGCGCAACTGGCCGCGCTCGACGCCCGCGGCGACCTACCCTAT
>CBJNAR010000980.1:0-2052 GCA_966434075.1 uncultured bacterium | reverse complement strand
GGCGCCGGATCGGCTCAGTCGCGCGGGTCCAGCCCCTTATTACAAGGCCGCTTGAAGAAGAGGTTGTACTGGTGCGCCGTCACATTGGTTGTGCCCACCAGTTCCCAGCCCTGCTGGCCCAGGTCGTTCATGAACCCGGCGAGGGTGATGCGGTTGCCGTTGGGCACGGCCACATCGTCGACGAGCCAGGGATGCCAGACCCCCTCATAGCGGGCAGTCAGGAATAAGTAGTCCCACTTCTGCATGGCGATGGACCCCTTTCGTAGTCGCGGCCCTACGCTAAGGACAAGCCGGCCGGTGCGGATCGCTACATCGCTTCTATCCATCGCCGCCAGTATAACACATCAGCCTGCCGGGCGCCGGGCGCGCCGACCCGCCCCCCGCCCCTCAAGGGGCGGGCTAGCATTACGAAGCCCGCCTGCGCGGGCTGGGCCAGGGGAGACAGGCCGTGCAGGCGGCCTTTGTAAAGGTAGCCGGAGGCTTGAGCCTCCGGGCGACGCCGCGCGGCGCCGGGTTGCGTTGTCCCCGGTCTGGCGGGAAGGGATTGCAACAGGGGACCGGGTGGGCTGTGTTATCATGGGAGGGGTATCCCGCGGGCCGGCACCGCCTGCCCGCGTGGCGCTTGCAATGCGCCGGGGGATTGCGTATAGTACACCGAAAACGGCAGGGTATCCCCGCCGGTGCGAGACTGCCGGCTTGCTGCGCCGGCCACAGGAGGTTGGATAGATATGATTACGCGTGCTCCCATTCGCGAGGTAGTGGCTCGCGAGGTTCTCGACTCCCGCGGCAACCCGACCGTGGAGGTCGAACTGACCCTGGAGAACGGCGTGCAGGGGCGCACCATGGTGCCGTCGGGCGCGTCCACCGGCGCGCACGAAGCCGTCGAACTGCGCGATGGCGACAAGCGCCGCTACGGCGGCAAGGGCGTGTTGCAGGCGGTTAAGCATGTCGAGGACGACATCAAGCCGAAGGTGCTCGGCTTCAACGCGCTCGATCAGCTTGGTCTCGACGCGCTGCTGCTGGAACTGGACGGCACGCCGAACAAGGGCAAGCTCGGCGCCAACGCGATCCTGGGCGTGTCGATGGCCGCGACGCATGCCGCGGCGGCTTCGCTGGGCCTGCCGCTCTACCGCTACCTGGGCGGGGTGTCGGCGCGCACGCTGCCCGTGCCCATGTTTAACATCCTCAACGGCGGCAAGCACGCCGCGAATTCGACCGACTTCCAGGAGTTCATGGTCATGCCGGTGGGCGCGCCCAGCTTCCGCGAGGGGCTGCGCTGGGGCGTCGAAGTCTACCAGGCGCTCAAGAAGGTGCTGGCGGGCCGGGGCTACAACACCGGCATCGGAGACGAGGGCGGCTACGCCCCGTCGCTGAAGTCGAACGAAGAGGCCATCGAGGTGATCCTGGCCGCCATCGAGCAGGCAGGCTACCGGCCCGGCGAAGACCTGTTTATCGCGCTTGACCCGGCCATCACCGAACTGTACAGCGACGGCAAGTACCACCTGCCCAAAGAGGGCCGCACCCTCAGCACCGACGAGATGATCGACTTCTGGGCGGGCTGGATCGCCAAGTACCCGATTATCTCACTGGAAGACGGCCTGGCCGAAGACGACTGGGCCGGGTGGACCAAGCTGGTTGCGCGCGTGGGCGACAAGGTGCAACTGGTGGGCGACGATTTCCTGGTGACGAACCCCGAGCGCGTGCGCCGGGCGATCCAGGAGCGGGCCGCCAACAGCCTGCTGACCAAGGTAAACCAGATTGGCACCATGAGCGAGGCCATCGAGGCGGTCGAAACGGCGCAACACGCCGGGTGGACGGCGGTGATCTCGCACCGCTCCGGCGAGACCGACGACGCGACGATTGCCGACCTGGCTGTGGCCTTGAACTGCGGGCAAATCAAGACGGGCGCCCCGGCCCGCGGCGAGCGCACGGCGAAGTACAACCAGTTGCTGCGCATCGAGCAGGAACTGGGCGCCGGCGCTGTCTATCCGGGCCGCGCGGCGTTCTATAATGTGCGGGTCGTGCCGGGCGCGTAAGGTCCGGCGCGCCCAT
>CBJNAR010000979.1:0-2057 GCA_966434075.1 uncultured bacterium | reverse complement strand
TTCAACTGGGCCTTCCAGGCGGCGGATGAAGCCGAATTCGTCGCCACGGTGCTGGCCGGGCAGCCCGAACCGCCGCCCTACTTCGCGCAGATGAAGCGCATCAACAAGGCCGGCCCCGCGCCCGTGCCCGCGGCCACCCCGCCTGTGGGCACCGCCGCGTCGCTGACCGCCGCCCTGGCCCCCGGGATGCCGGTGGTCGACGTGCGCCCCGCCGGCGCCTTTGCGGCTGGCCATGTGCCGGGGACGATCAACCTCGCCGCGGGAGACGACTTCCTCACCTGGGCGGGCTGGCTGCTGCCTTACGATCGCCCGCTCGGCCTCATCGGCGACGTGGCGAGCGTGGCGGCGGCGCGCGCCGAACTGGCGCTGATCGGGCTGGACGCCGTGGCCGAAACCTGGACGCCGGATGTGGTGGCCGCCGGGCCGGGCGCGACGTTCGCACGCCGCCGCGCGAAGGAGATCGGCGCTGAGGCGCTGAGCGACCTGGTCGTGCTCGACGTGCGCCGCGCTGACGAGTACTCGGCGGGCCATATCCCCGGTAGCCTCAATATCCCCCTGGGCCACCTGGCCGCGCGCCTGGATGAACTGCCCGCCGGGCGGTCCGTGCTGGTGCATTGCGCGGGCGGCGTGCGCTCGCCCATCGCCGCCAGCCTGCTCACCGGGCATGGCTGGACCTCGGTGGTCGATATGCGCGACGGCTTCGGCGGCTGGCGCGCTGCGGGCTTGCCGGTGGAGCGCTGATCGTCCCTACACACGTTACTTTAAGGAGATTGCATAGTGGGCTTTTTTAGCCGCAAACCAGGCTTGCCGGGTGTCACTCCGGCCGAGGTGCAGCAGCGCCTGGCCGCCGGGGAGCCGCTCTATATCCTCGATGTACGCGACCCACACGAATGGCAGGAAGCCCACGTGGCCGGGGCTACGCTGATCCCGCTAGGCGGGCTGGCCGGGCGCCTGGCCGAGCTGCCCCGCGACCGGCCCATCATCACCTTCTGCCGGTCGGGCAACCGCAGCGGTGTGGCGGCGAACCTGCTACGCGAGGCCGGGTTCGCCCAGGTGCAGAACCTCGCCGGCGGCATCATCGCCTGGGTCAAGAGCGGGCTACCGGTGGAGCGGGGCCGCTAGCCCCCCCGCCCGGCGGGCGGCGCCGTGTTCCGCCCGCCGATGTAGCCTGATTCCCTCCGCAGACTCCTTGCGGACGCCCGATAGGCGGTTATAATAGTGCTGTTCCCGCCATGAAGCCGCGCGGGCCGGTTTGAAACCGGCCCCTACAGAGACGGATTCGGTGTAGGGGCCGGTTTCAAACCGGCCTGCCGGCGCAGATGTAGGAGCCGGTTTCACACCGGCCCGCCGCCCCGGCTCCGTGGGAGCGGTGTGACCCTGCTTGCTCGCTATCCGCGCCGCGCGCGTCGGCGCGCAGAAAGGACCCCGGCATGACCCCCGCCGAACGCCGGCAACAGATCGCGCTCTACGGCGACGCCTATCGCCTCTTGACCGAGGCGCTGGACACGTTCCCGCGCGCCATGTGGCAGTTCCGCCCGGCGCCCGACCGCTGGACCATCCACGAGATCGTGGTGCATATCGCCGACAGCGAGGCGAACAGCTACATCCGCTGCCGCAAGTTCATCGCCGAACCGGGCAGCACCGTGCTGGGCTACGACGAAATGGGCTGGGCCACCGCGCTGCACTATCACGACCAGAGCCCAGACGACGCGCTGGCCCTGTTCCGGCACCTGCGGCACCACACCTACACGCTGATCCGGACGCTGGACGCCGCCGTCTGGACCCAGGGCGGCCACCACACCGAGGCCGGCCCGATGACCCTGGACGACTGGGTGGCCGTCTACGCCCTCCACATCCCCGACCACATCGCGCAGATGCAGGCGGTCTACGCGGACTGGCAGGCGCAATCGGCGGGCACGGCGGATTCTTCACCGCGAAGACGCGAAGGACGCGAAGAATCGGACGAATAGAAGCAATCTTCGCGGTAGCGAGATCGCCCGGCCCGTCAACGGGCGGGCTAGCACAACAAAGCCCGCCTTCGCGGGCTGGTCTCGATT
>CBJNAR010000978.1:0-2062 GCA_966434075.1 uncultured bacterium | reverse complement strand
GTAGTAACGCCTACAGAGCCATCCGATGCTAGGCGGCCAAGCCACTCGCCCAGATCGGTAGGATCAGCGATCTGACTCAGCGATACATTTTTGGCGTTCCACGATCCACGACATGTGTGATCGGGGATGGTAACAGGAAAAGACCAATCGGGAACCGCATCTGCCAGCACAATGCGGTCTTGCCCCTTAAATTCCGGCGGCGTTTTCCATACGTCTTTGCCCGCGGTAGCCCGCGTGAGGAAGCGGTGATCGGGGCTGCACTCAATATAATGCCCGCCGTACAGGTGGACCCGCACCAACTGCTTCTTGCCGCTGGCGACCACCGTCGCGCGGACAAAGGCTTGCCCATCCCAGACGCGCACATTCTGCCCCACTAGCGTGCGGATGGGTACGTAGCCCGCCGACTGCTCGAAGATGCGGGTATTACCAGCCAGGCAGCCCTGGATGGGTGTATTCTTCCCCTGGCGCTCAATCGATCCGATCCGCTGGCGGTAGTCGGGGTCGTTGCGGTCGGGCACGTCGTAGAAGCGGCGGCGGCCCAGGCTCGTTTCGCTGTAGCCCTTGCGCACGGCATCGCGGGCAGCCTTGTCCAGCCACTGCTGCACGCCGGTATATGCCTGGAAGTACTTCTCGATGAGAGCCTTCGCTTCGTCGGGCGATACGCCTAACTGCAAGGCCAGCGAACCAGGACCGCGTCCGTAGGCCAGCCCAAAGTTGATCGACTTGGCCGCCGACCGCTGGGGCTTCTGCACCTGGTCCAGTGGCACCTGGAACATCTGGCTGGCCGTGATGGCGTGCAAGTCACCGCCGCTCCTGAAGGCTTCGACGAACCCCGGATCACCACTCAATTCAGCCAGAATCCGAAGCTCCGCCTGACTGTAGTCGCAATTATGGCTGACAAATCCATGCGCAATATAAGTTGAGGTTTCAGCAACGGTCAGATCATACACCCGGCGCGGCCCGCTGCTCTCGACAGTGGCAATTTTATCGAATAACAAGGAGTAACGCACGAGGGGTTCAACGCCGAGATAGGCGGATATCTCGGGATAGTGCTCCTGCAACAAGCCAACGGTATAGAGGGAGAGACTCCCCTGGCGATAGTAACCATTACGGAGAATACTGCCGGCCTTGGCCGGTAGCGCGCCACGTTGCAGCAACTGGCCCGCCTTTCGCGCCATGTTGGGTATACCGCCATGCCCATTGCCGGGGTGCGGGATCGCTGCCATCTCGGCCAGTATCCCATTTTTACGAGATGAGATGAAACCGACTTTGGCTTGAAATCGCTTCTTCCAGGCCGCGGGGATGGTCAAGATCCAGATATATCCGCGGCCTTTGCCATGATCGACCCGAGAACGGATCGAAGCGATCCCCAGCAGCGCTAATAGTTCCTGGACCTCGCGAACCAACTCTTCATGTACCGTAGAGAATGAAATTTTCCCGGTGCTTCCCCGTTGCACCGACCCATCGGCCTCAAATAGTCCCCGCAGATAAGCGGAAATGATTTCGGACGGCGCTGCCCACAGCAAATCCGGTACATGATCTTTGGCCGAGCCGATGTCCCGAAGCCATTGCTTAATCTGCATACTGTGTATGCGTAGATCGAATACGCCCCGGTACGATAGTTGTCTAAAGCGATAATCAAAGAGTGATTCGCAAAGCTTTGTCAGGTAGTCAGTAACGTCGGGATCCCTGGCGGAAACCACGAAGCCGACATAATCGCGGCAGAAAGTGCCGTCGCCGGTAATGTAACCCATTAGCAAGGCGAGATCGGGGGAGAGCGTTGCGGGCACGGCGTGCTGGACGGCATTAAAGTGGTTATATTGCGGGCGGGGTAACACGGGCGCTGGAACCGGTCCGTTGCTCTCCATACCCAACTTGATCGCGATTTGATCGCCGGATTGCAGATCGGCGACCGCCCGCCAGACATAGTCCCCATCCTCATTGAGTACGCGGATGCGATGCTCAGGCGTGACGGTTATTTCATAGCCCATCGCCGTCTTGAGGGTAACGGTCTCGCGCTCACCTTGATCTATGCGACGCGCGGTTTCGCGGCGGCCGTCTG
>CBJNAR010000977.1:0-2063 GCA_966434075.1 uncultured bacterium | reverse complement strand
ACCACCGGGATTAGATCTCCATATTTATAGCGTATTTACCACCTCGATCGCCAGTGACAATCTCGGCTGGCCGGTCGTGCCGGTTTTGCTTCGTGCCTGCGACATTCAGGTTCCGCACTGGTTTGTCGGGCTTCCCGCCCACCTTGTCACGCTGAGCGCAGCGAAGAGCCCGGCATCTTGCAGGGTGCCGGTCGTTCACTGCGGATAGATTCTTGTGTCGATTTTTGTATAGATGACCTGCGCGCATCCTCCTCTATAATCTACTTGTGCCCACTCCCGCGGGGCCGCCCATCGTATGGATGCGATCCCGCCCGTTCGCGCCGCGCGAGTGCTTTTCGAACAGATCATTGGAACCAGAACGCCGGAGGATCCGGCATCGCCGGAGTGATCGGGTAGGCCGCCCCGGTTAGGAGCAAAGTTAATGGATACCAACACGCGCAAATTCTCGGATGGCACGGCGGCCCGTGTCGGGGACGCCGCGCCCAACGCCGGCCAGCAACCCGCCTATAGCCCGCCTGCATATGCCCAACCCGCGTATGCGCCCCCGGCCTACGCGCCGGGTCCCCCGCCGGTGCCCCGGAAACGCGGCCTGAGTCCGCTCGTCTGGGTGCTACTGGTGCTGGGGATGCTGCTGCTGTGCGGCGGCGGGTTCGTCGCCATGACCGCCTGGATCACAACGACCGCCGTTAAAGTCGTGGGCGACATCCCCACCGTTGTCGTGGGGCCGTTGCAGACCGAGACCTCGTCGATTCAACTGGACGGCGCGCACGCGGTGGATGTCAACCTCAAAATGGGCGCGGGCAACCTGACGCTGGCCGGCGGGGCCACGAACCTGCTGGACGGTACCTTCACCTACGACGTCGCCGCCTGGAAGCCCGAAGTGACCTACCAGGTCAACGGTAGCACCGGCACGCTGACCGTGCGACAGGCGCGTGAGAACGGCATCGTGCGCACGCTCGATCACCCGCACAATGAGTGGGACCTGCACCTGCAGGACGACGTGCCGCTGACGCTGACTGCCAGCATGGGCGCCGGGGAGAGCAAACTCAAGCTCGGTAGCCTCAACCTGACGAAGCTCGACCTGCAGACCGGCGCGGGCACTGCGATGGTGGACTTGACGGGGAACTGGAAGCAGAATCTCACCGCCGGGATCGAAGGCGGGATCGGCGACATGACGGTGAAACTGCCGCGCGATGCCGGGGTGCGGGTGAAAGTGGAGCACTCGGGCCTGGGCAAGGTCCAAGCCACTGATCTGACCGTTTCCGGCGACACCTACACCAACGCCGCCTACGGGCATAGCCCGGTGACGTTGGACCTGACGGTCCAGCTGGGGGTCGGCAACATCACGCTGGAGCAGGCGCAATAGGCGCAGCATAGCCAGCGCATGCGCCAGGGGTGGGAGATTCACGGATCTCCTGCCCCTGGCCTTTTCCACTGAGCCGGGAGGCTGCGGGCGACTATTCGGCCAGGCCGAACAACGCCAGGCGCAAGAGGCGGGGCGGCAGGCTGCCGCAGGCCAGCAGCGTGTCGTGGAAGCGCTTTAGCTCGAAGGGCCGCCCGGCGGCGGTCTCGCGGGCGCGGTAGTCGGCGGCCAGGCGCAGGATCTCGCGCTTGCCCATCAGGTAGCTCATCGGCTGGGTGGGGCTTTGCGTGTAACGCTGGACTTCGGCGCGGGCGTTCGCGGGTTCCAGGCGCGCCACGTCCACCAGCATCTGCGCGGCGGCGTCAAACGACATGGCCCGGCAGTGCAGGCCCACGTCGATCACGATGCGGCAGGCGCGCCAGAGCTGGTCGGCCAGGCGCATCAGCCGCCCGCGCGGGTCGGTGAGGAAGCCCTCGGCCTCCATCAGTTCTTCGCAGTAGAAGGCCCAGCCCTCGATGAACAGGTCGGCCAGGCTCTGGCCCAGGCGCCGGGGCACGCTGGCGCCGTTGGCGCGGCTCAGTTGCACGTGGTGGCCGGGGTAGCCTTCGTGGACCGCGATGATCGGGATCTTGGCGTGCGGGTGGCCGCGCAGCAGGCTCTCGGTATCGGCGGCGGGCAGGCCGGGCGGTACAGGTGTTAC
>CBJNAR010000976.1:0-2063 GCA_966434075.1 uncultured bacterium | reverse complement strand
TATGCCGAGTTCGACCGCCTCTATCTGCGCGACTGGCTACAGGGCATGTGCGAGATCGTCGGGGTGGCCGCGCCGCCGGAGGAAGAGGGCCTGACCCTGGCCCGCCAGATCACTGCCGCGATCCCCCCGCAGATCGACTCGGCCTACCCCGGCGCCGTGGATGCCATACGCACGTTGCACGCCCGCGGCCACAGGCTGCACACGGCATCGGGCGAGGCCTCCAGCGACCTGGAAGGTTATCTAACGGGCATGGGCGTGCGCGACTGTTTCGGCACGCTCTACGGCACGGACGTGGTCAGTACGTTCAAGATGGGGACGCAATTCTACACCCGCATCTTCGCGCACGCGGGTGTCGCGCCACAGCAGGCGCTGGTGGCCGACGATGACCCGCAGGCTGTCGCCTGGGCCGCACAGGTGGGCGCCCAGGCTGTGCTGGTGCGCGCCACCGGAGAGGCCGGTTCCTGGACCGGCCCGCGCATCGACCGCCTGGCCGAGTTACCCGACTGGCTCGCGCACCAGAGCTGAACACAGCGGTTTCCCACCGGCGGTGTAGGGGCCGGTTTCAAACCGGCCCGGCCACGCTCGGCGAACTACTGCGCTGTACTACCGGGAATTTGCTTGGCCGGGGCGGGTGCCGTAAGCAAGCCGATGTCCTTGCGGTACTGCCGGCCCTCGAACGTGACGCGCTCGGCGGCAGCATAGACCCGGCGACGGGCTTCGTCCAGCGTGGGGGCGCGTGCCACCAGGGTGAGCACCCGCCCGCCCGCCGTCACCATGCGCGGCCCGGCCAGCAGCGCATCCATCTGCGCCTCCAGCGAACTCTTGCCCGGCGTGCTCGGCAGCGCCTTGAGCCGCAGGTAGCGGTAGATGCCCTTGGCGGCTAGCGCAGGCGTCTCGTCCATCGGCGAGTCGTAGAGGTCGGGGGGCGGTGGGCGGCTGGGATCCTTGGACCGCACCCAGACCGGCCCCTCTTGCTGCACCCGTGTGCCCGCATGGAAAACCAGCACGCCCTCCGGCAACTCGCCCAGGCCGCTGATGGGGCGCCCGATCAGGCTCTGCGCCGGGTAGCCGCCGGACGCCAGCACCACGCCGCAGGTGGCCTCCGGACTCCAGACGATGCCGGGCGCCACCGCGTGCAGCCGGCCCTCGGTTATCGCCAGCAGGATGTCCACCAGGTCGCTTTCGAGCCGCGGCAACAGCAACTGGGCCTCCGGGTCGCCCAGGCGGACGTTGTATTCGAGCACGCGCGGCCCCTGCGCGGTCATCATCAACCCGGCGTAGAGGAAGCCCTGGAACGGGATGCCTTCCTCGGCCATGCCCGCCACCGTGGGCAAGAGCACCGTGGCGGCGATCTCCGCCCACTGCTCGTCGCTGATCCACGGCGCCGGGCTGTAGCCGCCCATGCCGCCGGTCATCGGGCCGATGCCGCCGTCGAGCAGGCGCTTGTAGTCGCAGGCCGAGGGCATCGGCACGACGACTTTGCCGTCGGTGAAGGCCAGCGCGCTGACTTCGCGCCCCTCCAAAAACTCCTCGCAGACCACGGTCTCCAGGCCCTCGCCCTCGCGCAAGATCCCGGCCTGCTCCATCAGCAGCAGCGCCTCGCGCGCCTCGGCGAAGGTGTGGGCCACGACGGTGCCCTTGCCGCCCGCCAGGCCGTCGACCTTGAGCACCAGCGGGAAACGCGCATGGGCCAGGTAGGCGCCCAGTTCCTCGGCGGTGTAGGTCACCTGGTATTGCGGCGCGGGGATGCCGTGGCGGTCCATGAAGGCCCGCGCCCACGACTTGCTCGACTCCAGTTGCGCGGCGGCGCGGGTCGGCCCGACAATGGGCAGGCCCACGGCGCGGAACTCGTCCACGACGCCGAGCGTCAGCGGCAACTCCGGCCCGACGACTGTCAGGTCGATCTGCTGCTCGAAGGCCCACTTGGCAAGCTCCTGGACAGTGGTCTCGCTATCGGCCCCCAGCGTCAGGTTCTCGGCCACCAGCGCCGTGCCGGGGTTGCCGGGCGCGCAATAGATGCGTTCCACCTGCGGGCTGCGCGCCAGGGCCAGCACCAGCGCATG
>CBJNAR010000975.1:0-2066 GCA_966434075.1 uncultured bacterium | reverse complement strand
GCAGCCCCCGCGCGACGCGACTCGCTATCGGCTTTCACAAAGAGGGCAAATTCCACCCATGCCTCCTGGTGGACGCCGCCTGCAATGTGATCGTACCGGGCGGGCTGCACGTGAACGGCGATGTCATCGAAGCGCCCATCCCCGCCGATCCCGCCGATCCGCGCTTTCTGGACTTGCTCAAGCAGCAACTACAGCAGGGACTCGCCGCCGCGCAAGGCGCGGCCGGCGGGCTACAGGCCACTATCACCGGCCTGGACCAGGCTCAGCAGGGCACCGCCTGGCCCTATCAGGTGACAGTGCGCAACACCGGCGCCACGCCCCTGATCTACGTCGCCGCCTATGAGAGCGCGGCGATCAACGATGGTGTCTTGCCCACCCGCCAGATCGGGCAGATCATACCGGATCTGCCGGTGGGCGGGACACTCACCTTCACCGCGAAACACGACCCGCTCAATCCCGCCCAGGGCACGGTCGCGGTGGCCGTCACGGTGGTCGGCTACGGCCCCGCGCTCAACGCGGTCTATGGGACGGCGCGGGCGACTGCGCCGATCGTGAAAGCGGCTCCGTGACGGCTGGTCGGGACCGGCGGAGCAACGAGGAGCATCAGAGATGAGCAACAGCGACATCGCCCGCGTGCGCTATTATACGCGCCAGTTTTTGCGCACCGCCGATTTCGTCGACGAGCAAGCCTACCATGTGGCGATGCAGCGGCGGCATAATCTGGCCGGCCATAGCTGGGGTATCGTCCGCGGGCTGGATGTGGAACAGGACAAGGACGCCCGGCTGGGGGTCAGCGTGGGCGCGGCCATCGACGGCTACGGCCGCTATGTGATCCTGCCCGCGCCCCAGCCCATCGAGCCGGGCGAGTTCGACCAGCGGGGCAGCGAGGTGCTGGATGTCTGGCTGGTCTACAGCCAACAGGATGGCGCCCCTGCGCCGGACGGCTACATCGACTGCGGCCTACCGGCGAACAGCGGGCCCGGCCGCACCCAGGAGTTCGGCAAGGTCATCCTGCGCCCGCCCAACCCGCGACTGGTCCGTGACCCGGTCCTGGGCACCCCGGCGCACCGCCAGCCGGAAGCCGTGCCGGAGAGCGATCTCGATTTCGCTCCGTTCCGCGTGCCGCCCGACGATCCCGCCCAGAGCTGGCCGATCTTCCTGGGGCAGATTCAACGCAACAAAGGGGCCCCTGTGCCCTACACCATCGACTCGACGGGCCGGCCCTACGCCGGGCTGGTGGGCGAGCAGATCAAGGCCCCCTCCGGCCTGGCCTGGGTGCAGGTGGGCACAGCGGAAGACGCCGATGCCAAGAGCCGTTTTGCGGTCTTTCTGCAAAAGGATCGCTGCGTCGATCCCGATGCCCCGCCCCTGCCGCGCCTGGCGATAGACGAAGACGGCCGGATCGATCTGCGCGGCGATACGACGGTCTACGGCGACCTCACCGTCGATGGCGGCGCCGTCGAATTCAACGTAGGCTATGCGGAGACCCCCCAGCCGTGGCGGGTCTATCGCGTGCAGTACAAGGGCGACCTTCCCCCTGACCCGGTGGCCCCGGCGGGGACGGGCGCCGCGGGCAAAGACGTGGGCTTCGATGAATTGCGCATTGAGATGGCGGCGCCGGTAGTCCGCCACGCGGGTGATCCCAAGCAGCGCAACCAGGTGGTGATCGGCGCCTGGTCGGACCAGCAGAGTAAGTTCGTGCCGTGTTTGACGATTGCCGATGATTGCTCGGTCACGGTGCAGGGAAATCTGATCGTGAAAGGCCAGTTCGATAAGATCCCCGTCCCGGCCCCGCCCACGGCCGAGGCGCTGGCGATGAGCCGGGGCGCGCTGTTCACGGGGCTGGCGGGCGGGGTGAATGCTTTCCAGACAGCCGTGCCGCCGGCGCCGCCTGCTCCCGAGGCGCTGCTGAACGCCCTTGGCGGCATGATCGAAGCGCTCGCGCCCCAGGTAGCGGGCAATCCCGCCTTCGCGCGGACGGTAGCCACGCAGTTGGCGGAGCGGATCAGCGTGGCGATGCCCGCGGTGCGCGAGACCCTCCGCGCCGCCCTCGCCGCGCCGCCCCC
>CBJNAR010000974.1:0-2070 GCA_966434075.1 uncultured bacterium | reverse complement strand
GGCCGGTACCTGGTCAGGCAGCGCGCCCCACCGCCGCACCCAGGTACGGCGGGACGGGTAGCGACCGTCTTGGGTCAGTTCCCAGCGCAACGCCGCCATTCCGGGGGTGTCCTGCTGGAGGACGGTGAGTAGTTCATACGGGGTATGCAGATGTTTGACGATCATAATGACCAACGCCTTGAGAAACAGCCGATCGGCGTAGAAGGCCGGGCGCCCTTTGCTCCGTTGCAGCGGGGGAGGTGGAGTCGGGATGCGATCCACCAACTGGACCAGCCGTACGAGCAGACTGACAGATGCCCTCTGTGGTATCATTGTAGGTGCCTCCTGTTATTGGGTGTAAGCAACTACAATGATAGGGCGGCCGCCGCCTCGTGGCAACCCTACGGGGCGGCGTCCTATTTATGACCATGCCTCAGTTAAGTCCACCCCACACACCTGGTAGAGCTGGGTGCGCGCGTCGAAGCGCGGCTGGTTATGTTTGGGGGGTTGGCGCGGTTTGGCGGGCGGCGGCGGAGCCGCCTCGGTCACCCGGTCCAGGCTGGCTAAATACGCCGCGATCTGTTGGTCACATTCGGCGAGTTGGGCCTGATAGCTCTCGTAGAGCGCGACCGCCTGCTTCAAGGCGAACAGATGCTCCACGCGATAATTCCCCACCAGGCTCTTGGCGATCACATCTACACTTGATTTACAACGCGGATCGCGGTGCTGAGCTAAGACGGCGGGGTCGCGTTCGCCAGCCAGGATCGCGCGCAGGATACGCAAGCCCGTGAGTCCGGTGATGTCGGTGACGACATGGTGCAACAGCAGATTCATCTGCTGCAAGGCTTTTTGCATATGCTGAATATGCCGGGCGGCCCCCTGGATCAACATCGCGCGTTGGCGCAGATAGCTGCGCAGGACGACCATGTCGTCGGCGGGGCGGAAGGCCCCTTGCAGCAACCCGAAGGTATGCAACTGTTGCAGCCACTGACAATCCAGCACGTCGGACTTACGGCCACTGACGTTCTTGACTTTGCGCGCGTCGGCGAGCAGCACCGTGAAGCCGCGCTGCTCTAGCAACTCAAAGACCGGGATCCAATAGACCCCGGTGGATTCCATCACCACGGTATCGACGGCACACTGCGTAAGCCACTCCGCCAGTCGGTGTAGATCGGGGGTGAAGGTGGCGAACTCGCGTACCGTGACGGTGTCGCGGCCGGGGGGCACGGCGACGAAGTGGGAGGTGGCCCCGATATCAATGCCCGCAGCATTGAGGTTGAGGGCGGGCAGGGGCGGCGGAGTCGGGGCGGCCGGGCGGGATGGCGCAGCGGGCGGGCGAGACATGGGATGATCTCCTGTGGCGAAAAGCGAATGAGCAGCGGCAGGAGCGCACGGGGCGAGAGGGAGCAATCTTCTAGACGGGAGCGCCGCAGCGTCACCAGTGCCGTCGTCGCCACCCGCGCGAGACCATGCTCACTGTTATGAGGGTCGTCACACCTACCGCACAGGCGTATCATACCACGACAGGGGGCACCCTGTTACTTTTTGCCGTCTTGCCCACAGCGCACGATTTGCTCTTGGTAAATTCGGGCTGCGCCACCGCCGCCTGCGTCAGCTTGCGCGCCCACCGCGCTGCGCGCAAGCGCGCACCGAGCCGCGTGAGTTCATCGGTCTTGTTGGTCTCCATGCGTAAGCCGTCCCCCTGTATAGGCCCATCTCTAGCGCATATCATAGCACACAGGGCGATAGTAGCCACGCACCAGGTCGGTACGCCACGGGTTCCGTGCCGACGTACCCCGGACCAATATACCATCATTTGGTGGTATCCAAATACCATCCTTTGTAGACTAACACAATCAGCATTTGTATGCTATGATGCGGTCCGATGTGCCCGTTGACGAGACGCCCGGCGCGTGCTATAGCCCCCGCCGCCTAAGCCGGAATGGCAACCCCTGCCGCCGCAGAGTCGTGGCGATTTCCAATGCCAATGCGTCAGATTCGGCACCGTTTGGAATTATTGAGTAGGTCTCGCGTTGATCCTTGCGCACACATGCCATCATGGCGAGCCGCTCGATCCCAGCTGCCCATCCC
>CBJNAR010000973.1:0-2074 GCA_966434075.1 uncultured bacterium | reverse complement strand
CTCATCCCGATCCTCGGCCCGATCCTGGGCGCGATCCCCGGCATCATCATCGCGGCGCTGACCGGCGACTGGGGGCTGCTGCTCAAAGTAGTCGTCGTCTACGTGCTGGTGCAATTGCTGGAAAACAACCTGCTGGTGCCCAAGATCCAGGGCGACAGCGTCAAGCTCCACCCGGCGATCATCATCCTGGCGCTGGTGGTGGGCGGCGAGATCGCGGGGCTGGTCGGCGTCATCGCGGCGGTGCCCGTGACGGCCATCGCGCGGGATGTTTACCTCTATCTCTACAAGCGCCTGGGCGAGGGCTACAGCCCGCGGCAAGCGGAGTCCCAATTGCCCTCGCGCCAGGACGACGAGGCCGCCGACGAGGCCCGCGCCCGCCAGCAAGCCAAGACGAGTGCTGATCGCGTGAGCGGTGCGTAGCACATTGCTGAGTGCTGAGTACGGACGAGTGGTCAGTATCTGGTTGTCATGCTGAACGCAGTGAAGCATCTCGTCTTCGCCCCCACGAGCCGAGACTCTTCGCTGCGCTCAGAGTGACAAGGCCGGGCAGAGACGAGACTCTTCGCTGCGCTCAGAGTGACAAGCCCTACCGTCGACCGTCTCCTGACGGCTGACGGCTGACGGCTGACCACTGACGACTGACCACTGACCACTGACGACTGACCACTGACCCCTGACCACTGATCCGATTTGTGCCGCCCGGCGGTTTTGTGTTACAATAATGGGATTGTTATGCGGATCAGCTTTGTCACCACGACCGGGATCACCGAGGGATTTCGCCACTGGCCGGAGGCCGTGCAGGCCCGCGCCCTGGCGCACCGCGGCCATGCCGTCCACGCCGTTACCTATTACGAGGCCGGGTCGCCGATCATCGGGCGGCGGGCCGAGACTATCGACCGCGTGGACGTGCGCCGGGTGGCGTTTAACCGCGCCTGGTATGCGCCCGGCCTGGGTCCAGCGCTGGCGGCGGCCCGGCCCGATGTGATCCACCTCTGGCACCTGCGCAATGCGCTCAACGCGGGCGCGGCGGCCTGGGCGGCGCGGGCCGGGGTGCCGGTCGTTTTCACCGTCGTCGGCCCGTTCCACGACCCCTATCTGGTGGACGACCGCGAGCGGCCCTACGCGGGGCAGGTCCACTGGGACCGGCTGATCTACACGCCCGCGCAACTCCTGCGGACGCTCGTGCGCGAGCACCACCCGCAACGCGCCTGGCAGAACTACCGCATGCACGCGCCCCTGCTGCGCGCCGACCGCGTGATCGCCCTGTCCGACCACGAAGTGAGCGTGCTGGGGCTCATGGGCGTCCCGAACGAACGCATCCGGCGCATCCCGCTGTGGGTGGACGCCGACTACATTCGCGCCATCCCCGCCATGCCCGCCGCCGGAGAGCCGCCCGACCCGGTCGTGCCGGGCGATGGGCCGTTTGTGCTGTTCATCGGCCAGTTGAAGATCCGCAAGGGCTACGACCTGCTGGCGCGGGCCATGCCCATCGTGCTGGCGACCTGCCCCGGCACGCGGTTCGTGTTCGCCGGGCAGAATCCGGCCCAGGCCGCCGAACTGGAGGCCATCTGCGCGGCCAACGGCAGTCGCGAGGCGCTGGTATTGCTCGGCCCGGTGAGCGAGGGGGCGAAGGTGCGGCTGCTGCGGCGCGCGGCCTGCCTGGTCTATCCCACGCGCTACGAGTCGTTCGGCCTGCCGCCGCTCGAAGCCATGGTCGCCGGGTGCCCGGTCGTCTCGACCGACCTGCCCGTCGTGCGCGAGATGATCCAGTCGGGCGCGAACGGCCTGCTGGCGCCGCCGGAGGACCCGGCGGGGCTGGCGGCGGCCATCCTGCGGTTGTTGCAGCAACCGTCGCTGCGCGCGGCGCTGGTCGCCGGGGGGCAGACCACGGCGGCCACGCGCTATGACGAGGATCGGCTCGCCGCCGCCGTCGAAGACGTGTACCACGAGCTGGCGGGCGGCGCGTGACGTGCGGGTAGAGGCAGACTAGTGGGCGACATGGGCGCGCGGGCGGAATCGCGGGTGACGGCGCCGGATCGGGTGGGGACGCCGCCCGTGGCCGGGGCGCCGGACG
>CBJNAR010000972.1:0-2078 GCA_966434075.1 uncultured bacterium | reverse complement strand
GAACTGGTCTTTCTGGGTGGCGGGCGCGGCGAGCCACGCCTGGGCGAGCCGGGCAGCAGTGTGCAGGGCGATGAGCCGCCGCTCGACGAGGTGCCTCCCTTCTGAGTGACCCGCGCTGCCGTACCCTCCCTTCGACCCAGCCAGTCGGCTGTGCTGATGGCGTTCGCCAACCGGCGCGCGCCCTGGCCGCTGCTTGGGGTGGGTGCGGCAGGCAAACGGCTGATACGCACAACCGCGCCCACCCAAAGGAGGTGTTGCCTGATGCCCGGTCCCGCCACCCGTCGCCACCACCAGCGTACCCTGGAATTCGCCCGCCGCTACCTTGCGGCGGGCTGGCGGCTGATCCCCAACCACAACATCTACCTGGGCCGCTGTACTTGCCGGCTGAAGGCAGCATGCGCTCACAGCGGCAAACACCCCCGCATCGCCGGCTGGAGCGATGGCACCGACGGCCAGGCCAGTAACGATCTCCAGGTGGTCGCGGGCTGGATCGGCCAATGGCCGTGGCTTAACCTTGGCCTGGCAACCGGCCAGGGCATCCTGGCGCTTGATATTGACCCAGCCCACGGCGGGTTGGCCTGGCTGGACGGCCAGCAGGCGCTGCTGCCACCCACTACCCAGCAGATCACCGGCAGCGGCGGTATCCACCTGCTCTATCGTGTCCCGGCGATCTACTACATTAAGACCACCGGCCCGGCCTCGCACCCTATCGCCGATGGGGTAGACACACGGGGCGACGGCGGCCAGATTATCGTCGCGCCGTCGCGCAATCTGCGGGGACCGTACCAGTGGGTGCCGGACGGTGCCCCCTGGGATCGCCCGCCCACGGATGCGCCTTCGGCCTTGCTGGAGTTACTGGTCGAAAAACAGATCCTGATACCCCATACCGACCGGCCGGCGCTGGTGCCGGCGATGCCGCGCGCGCTGGCACCGACGCATGAGCGCCCGCCCGCCGAGTTGTTGCTCGACAAATATGTGGGATTGGCCGCCCCCGGCAACCGCAATACCTGTGGGTTCCACCTGGCGCTCCAATTCCGCGACAACGGCTACAGCCAGGCGGAGGTCGAACCCTATATGTTGCGTTACCAGCAAGCGGTAGATTCGCCTACCGACCGCTACACCTCGGAGGAGGCGCTGAATAGCTTGCAGTCTGCCTACCGGCGCGCACCCCGACGGGCCTGGGACCCCCTCCAACACCCGGTTCCGACCGCTGATGATCCGACCGACGTGATGAGTCCCTGCTAAGCGGCAAGCAATTATACGGGCGGGTGCCGCCTAGGGCACCCGCTTGCGAGAGCAGCTCGATGAGTTATGCACCCTCTACCAAAGACGATAACACCGACCCCGACGACGGACTGTTGCTCTGGTTGCTGCTGGTCGGCGCGCCAGCGGGCGGGGGTGGCTGCTGTGCGGGCCTTATTGCACTCCTGCTTTGTGGCGGAGTCGGCCTGGGCGTGGCCTGCCAGTTCGTGCAGGATCACTTGCAGCGGCTCCTTCATTTTTTCTTCTGATCACACCTTGTGAATTGCAGCGGGAAATTATGGTGAATCAGCGCACGGCGTGATTGCGCCGGGACGGGCTATGGAGTATACTCGCTACGTCTGGCCGCTCCGATCTCTGTTCACCCGCTGGAGGGATCTATGTCCGAGCTTGTCCACACTGCGGATCACTTATTTACCGGCAAAGATCCCAGCGTGCGCCAGACCTACGACGGCTTGCTCCTGGTGTTGGCTTCTTGTGGTCCCTTCACCGCAGATGCCAAAAAAACCTCGATCCATCTGGTGCGGACCAGTGGGTTTGCCGGAGTGCATCCGCGCAAAAGCTATCTCATTCTCAATTTGCGTCTGGCGCGCGCCCTGGCCGGCCCCCGAATCGCCAAAACCGAACAGGTGTCGAAACACCGCTGGCACAACGAAATCCGCCTGGACACGCCGGAGCAGATCGATGCCGAACTGCGCGATTGGTTGCAGGAAGCCTATAACCTCGAATAACCCCGCCTGGGGCACGGGATGCGTCCTCGACGCGGCTGAGGCTCGGCTGCTCCCATGCTCGCTAGACAAGTCTACTTGATACTACTA
>CBJNAR010000971.1:0-2087 GCA_966434075.1 uncultured bacterium | reverse complement strand
GCCGGCGGGACGGTCGTGGGGAAGCCGCTGGCCGGCGGGACGGTCGTGGGGAAGCTGCTGGCGGCGGGCGGGGTGGCGGCGCCCCCGGCTCCCGCCGCCGCGGCAACCACTGTAATCTTGCCGATCATCCCCTGCCCGGCGCTGCCGTGGAACTTGCAGAAATAGCCGATGGTGCCGAGCGTGTCGAACTTGCGCGAGAACGTGGCGCCTTGCTCCATCGTGCCCGAGTCGAACGCCCCGTCGTCCGCCGTGACCGAGTGCTTGGCGGAATCCTTGTTGGTCCAGATCACGGTGGACCCCGCCGGGATGGTCACCTCCGCCGGGACGAACTTGAAGCCCGTGGCGTCGATGGTGATCGTGGTCGGGCCGCCCACCGGGCCGCTGCCGGCGATGGGGGTGGGAGTCGCCGCGGGCTGGTCGCCGCAGGCCACCAGGAAGAGCGCCAGGCAGATGACGGTGCGCGTGGTATATCGAACGCCGCGCCCGCAAAGCCGCTGAACGTAATTTTTCATCATCCAGTCTCCGCCATATCCGCGTGAGGAGGGCGCCGGGGCGTAGCGAGCGGTGTATGAATAGCGGGCGCCGTCAGGGTAGGTCGCCCGCGGCTCGTCCAGAAGGTGCTATTGCCGCCGGCCGGTGCGGCGCACAGCCGGGGCACCGCTCAGGCATGGGCTGCGCCGCCCGTGCGCATAGAAGGGAACGGGCCGGTTGTCGCAACCCCGGACCCTGGTTAGAAGTGGGATAGAATACCAGCCAACGTCGCTCAGGTGCCGGACACGCGGTAACGGACAATCCGCGTGATATCAGGGCGAAAGTTCAGAACAGGTATAGTCAGGTATAGTCAGGGGGCAACAACGTGGGAACAGACGAGAACGAATCGAGTCTACTCGATTTTCCGCCTTGTGTCAATAACTTCGTCTCATATCCATGAGGATACTTTTACCGTGAAAATGCGAAGAACGCGAAAAACAAAACTGCTATAAACAATCTTCGCGTTCTTCGCGTTCTTCGCGTCTTCGCGGTGAGTTGATGAACGGATCTGCCGCCCGCGCTAGGGCCGCCCGTACAGGGGCAGGCGGGCGCCGTTGACCGCGCCCGCGGCATCGGAACAGAGGTACAGGATCGCCTCGACGATCTCCTCTGGAGTGGTCCAGGCGCTGTTCTTCGCCGTGCGCGCGTGGTCGCGCTCGTGCTGCGTGTCGATGGTCCGCACCAGCAGCAGGTTGGCGGTGACGCCGGTGCCGGCCACCTCGGCCGCCAGGGTCTGGAACAACGCCTCTTGCGCGGCCTTGCCGATGGCATAGGGCGCGCCCCTGGCTTGCGGGTGGGCGGCGAAGGGCGACGACACGGCGATGAGCCGGCCCCAGCCGTGGGTCAGGAACAGCGGCACGAACGCCTGCATCAGGTAGAGGCTCGTCCAGAGGTGCTGTTGCAGCATCTCCTCGACCGTGCCCGCTTCCACCGCCGGCACCGGCGTGCCTCCCGCCCACCCGCCAACCAGGTGCAGGAGGATCTCGGCGCGGCCAAACCGCGCTGTTACCGCCTGGGCCGCTTCCTGCGCTGCGGCGGCATCGCGGAGATCCACCGCCCGCGCCAGCACGCGCTCGGCGGGCAGTTGCAGGTCGGCGGCCAGCGCATCCAGATTCGCCTGGTTGCTGCTGAAGAGGGCCAGCCGCGCTCCTTCCGCGGCGAACCGGTGGGCGACCACGCGCCCCAACCCGCCCGTCGCGCCGGTGATGACCACAACTCGGTTCGCCCCGCTCATGGTGCGCCTCCTTCCGCCGCTTAGGCGATGCCGGCGGTCGCATCGGCAGCCGCTTGCTGCGCCTCCGCCACCTCGGCGATCTGATCGCTCGTCATGCCCTCCACGATCGGGGTCTCGTCCTGCTCCGGCAGCCGCTCCTTGCCCTGCGGGTCCAGCAGATGGCCCGACCGATGGGCCTTGGTTTCCAGGTAGAAGCGGTTGTACGGGTTCGGCGGGATGATCAGCGGGATGCGCCCCGTCACCGGCACGCCGAGCGCCGTCAGGGCATCGATTTTGCGCGGGTTGTTGGTTAGAAGGCGTATTTTTTTGAGGCCGAGATCGA
>CBJNAR010000970.1:0-2087 GCA_966434075.1 uncultured bacterium | reverse complement strand
TGCCGGAATATAGCGGCACGTATCTGTACCAGGCGCTCGACCTGTGCGACAGTGTAATTATTTTCGGCCAGCAGCTCGACCACTGGGTCTTTCGGTCGCCCGTGCCCGCCAACCGGATCTGGCAGGTGATGGGACCGGATCACCAGCGCTACACGCCCGAACGGGGCGAGCGCGATATTGACCGGCTGGCCCGGCGCGTGGCCCATATGAGCGTCGGCCTGGCCCTGAGCAGCGGGGCGGCACACGGACTGGCGCATATCGGCGTGCTGCGCGTGCTCATACAGAACCAGATTCCCATCGATATGGTGGCGGGCACCAGCATGGGGTCGCTGATCGGGGCGGCCTTTGTCAGCGGGGCCGATCCGGACGGGCTGTATAAACTGGGCAAGGAGTTCTCCGGGTTCAAGAAACTGAGCGCCTGGCGCATCTGGGACTTCCAGTTCCCCCGGTCGGGCGTGGTGCGCGGCAACGCCGCCAAGCGCTGGATCGACCACTGGACCAGGGGCAAGTCGTTCGAGGATCTGGAAATCCCCTTCTTCGTCGTCGCTGCCGAGGTGCTGACCGGCCACCCGGTCACGTTCGCGACGGGGCGCCTCTCCGACGCGGTACGCGCCAGCGTTTCGATGCCGGGGGTCATGCAGCCGGTCCTGTATAAAGACGAGTTCCTGGTGGACGGCGGGCAGGTCGACCCGGTGCCGTGCAGCACGTTGCAGGAAGCCGGCGCGGACATCATCATCGCTTCCAACGCGATCCCCCAGGTGGAGGATCGCAAGTACCGCAGCGTGCGCATGAAGGTCGGCCCCGGTCGCCCGCCCACCATCTTCGAGATCTACAACAGCATGCGCGAGATCATGGAAGCGCAGATCGCCATCCTGAAAATGGCGCCCTACGACGTGTTGATTTCGCCGAAGGTGGGCATGTATAGCGCCCTGGAAGCCGAACGGCTGGACGAGTTTGTCCGCCTGGGTGAAGAAGCGGCCAACGCACAGATCGATCAAATCAAAGACCTGCTCAAGCCGGGGGCCGTGCGGAAGCGGGCGCGCGCCTGACCCCGCGCTGCCTGGCCGGGCATTCCACGCATGCCCGCCGGCCTGCCTCCCGGCAGCCGTACCCGGCAACCATGAGCACACCAGGTAAGCAACCTCAAAAATGACCTGCAACAGGAGAACTTCGTGAAACCGCACCTTGCGGCGCGCGATGGAGCGCGCTCGCGTTCTACCTGCATGGCCTGGGTGATCCTGGGCCTGGTTTTGCTGCTCGCCCCCGCCGGGGTGCCGGCCTCCACCACCGCCGCGGCGGCCCGCCCGGCGGGGCGATTCTTCGCGGCGACGGGCAAGACCCTGGCGCCCGAGTTCACCACCTTTTATGACAGATACGGCGGGGTCGCCGTCTTCGGTTATCCCATCGACGACGCGCACCAGGAGGGCGGCTACCTGGTCCAGTATTGCGAACGGGAGCGCCTGGAGTATCACCCGGAAAACGCGGGCACGCCCTACGAGGTGCTGCTGGGCCGGCTGGGCGGCGACCTGACGGCGGGCCGGGCGGGCGGCGCGTTCGCGCCGGTGGGCGCCGTGCCCGTGGCGGCGGACGGGCCCGCCTATATCCCGCAAACCCAACACCGGCTCAGTGGCCCTTTTCTCGCCTACTGGCAGGCCCACGGCGGTGTCACGCTGTTCGGCTACCCGATCTCCGAGGAGTTTGTCGAGGACGGCCTGCGCCAGCAATGGTTCGAGCGCGCCCGCTTTGAATATCACCCGGAGCTACCGCCGGCCTTTCGCGTGACGTTGGGCTTGCTCGGCAGCGAACTGCTGGCGCAACGCGCCATGGGCACCGGGCAGGTGACGGTCAGCCTGGATGCGCCCCGCACCCGCCACCTGGAGTTGGGGCTGGCCCAGGGCGGCGAATCGCGCGATTCGCATTTCTTCGACAACGTCGTCCCGCTGATCGCCGAGTTGCACGTCCCGCTCATCCGGCTCGACAACATTTATACCTTCTACGATGTCGTGCATCGCGACGCCGGCGGCGGGCTGGCCTACGATTGGCGCCGCCTCGACGCCGTGGTCTACCGCATGAAGCTGGTGCCGACG
>CBJNAR010000969.1:0-2088 GCA_966434075.1 uncultured bacterium | reverse complement strand
TATGGCCTGTATCGCGGCGCTGGGGCTGGATTTGCTCTCGCGGGTGCGGCTGCGGCGGCCCGCCGGGGCACCGGGCGCGCGCCCGGCGGATGTATGGGCGCTGGGCGGCGGGTTCGCCGCCGTGACGCTGCTGGCCGTCGGGCCGTTCCTGCTGCAGGCGCCCAGCCAGTTCATACGTATGGTCGGCTTTTTCCAGGTGCTGCGCCCCAGCGATGGCCTGGTCTTGCCGCCCGCGCGCATCGCCGACCTCACATCCCGGCTGGTGAACGGCCCCACCGTCTACCTGGCCGCGCTGGGCTTCGCCGTACTGACCTGGTGGGCGGCGCGGGTAGTAACCGGCCGGGCGGCGGCGGAGGAAAGCGGCGCGCTGGCGTTGTGGCGCCCGGTGGTGCTCTGGAGCTTCCTGAGCGTGCTGCTCTTTACCTACAGCCGCTCGTTCTACAACCACTATTATGTGCAACTGGCCGCGCCGCTCTGTTTGCTGGGAGCCGCGGTCTGGTTGCCGCTGCTGCGCCCCGCGCCTTTCGGTGTCCTCTTTACCGATTCTGCTGGGCGGCGGGCTGGTTTGAAACCGGCCCCTACAGCGCAAAATGACCGTGGCCGGCTACTGGCGGTGGCCGCCTATGCCCTGCTCTTGCTTCCGGCCCTGGCCCTGGCCCTCCCAGCCTGGCAGGGCTTTACCACCCCGGCGCCCGACCCCATCTTCGCCACGGTGGCTCGCTACGCCAACGACGCGGTGCCGCCGGGCGCCGCCGTGCTGGCCACCGACGAGCAGTTCGACTTCCTGGCCTCGCGCCCGCCCAGCCACACATCCACGGGCTACCTGATCGACAGCTACGGGCACCTGATCTTCCTCGGCCTGGGCCTCGACACGCGCAGTTGGGATGACCTTATCCAGGCGGCGCTCCACGGCACGCACAGCGACGATCCCTACCGGGTGATGTGGGCGCCCCGCGCACAGGCCGACTTCCTGGAGCGCGCCCGGCAAGCCGCCCTGGTCGTGCTACACGAGCGTGGCTTCCCCCGGCTGCGCGCGGACACCCTGGCGGCGGTACTGGCGGATGGCGCGCTGCGCGAAAAAAAGCCGTCCGGGTGCGCACCGGGTGATCCGGTGGCCCAGGGCGGCTGTCGCTACGTGATCCTGGCGCCGCAAACGGCGCGATAAATCGCGCGGCTACATCCGGAGGTGCGCGCACGGCGCGATAAATCGCGCGGCTACACCAACCGGTGCCGGGAATCTATACTATGGCGCGGGTTGGTGCAATTGCTGGGCGATCTTGGCGGCCAGCAGATCGAGATCGAACGGCTTGCTGATATAGTCGTCGGCGCCCGCCTGGAACGCCTGCTCCTGGTCGCGCGCCCGGCTCAGCGCGCTGATGGCGATCACGGGAATCCCCGCCGTCGCCGGTTGGCTCTTCAGAGCGTGGATCGTCTCAAACCCGTTCAGCACCGGCATCATGAGATCCATCAGAATCAGGTCGGGCACGCGCTCACCGATGGCGGTGAGCGCGCTCTCGCCGTCCGCCGCCAGCGCCGCGTCGTGCCCCATAATATCTTCGACGACCGTGCGGATAATTTCCCGGTTGTCGGGTTCGTCTTCCACTATCAATACCAGCTTACTAGCCATGCAATCCTCTTCGCAACTCGCGGTTAGAACAGGTCTATCGCGGGGATCAACCGGGAAAGCCGGGGCACAGGCGGGCGCACCTGCCTCACGCGGGAGGGCCGGCTGCGCGGAGCGATCGGGCCGCCGGCTCGGGATGCCGCACCATCGCTGCGGCCAGTCGCCAGGGTCGCGGTGCGGTCTCTTCCGCTAAAACGCAGCACGCACCACCTGTGTGATGCCGGGACGCGCGCCCGCCCCGGTGCCCACCAGGATTACTGCTGCGGAGTCAGCCCCGGCACGGACGTGCCCTGCGGCAGCGGGGCGGCGGCCCCGGTGGCGATCGGCGCGGCGGCCCCGGTGGCCACGGCGCGCGGCACACTCAGGCTGGGCACGGTTGCAGTCGGCGCCACGGTCGGCACAGGGGTGGCCGTGGGCGCAGCGGTCTCGCCGCAGGCAGTGACGGCGCCCAGGGTCAGCAACCC
>CBJNAR010000968.1:0-2090 GCA_966434075.1 uncultured bacterium | reverse complement strand
CTCGTCTTGTGCCGGATGCGGCTTTATGCTATGATGAAGGCGTTGTAGCGGCCTGATGTACGTGCACCCCCTGCGTTCGCCTGCTAGGACGGAACCCAACACGTGAAGCTGGACTCATCTCTCATACGTCGCACCTTACCAATCTGGATCATCCTGGTGCCCGCGCTGGCGCTGCTGGCGCGTGGCTCGGACGCCACCCCGCCGGCCCGCGCCGCCGATGGGCTGTTCGTCGAAGTGCAGAGCAGCCGGCTGGTGTATCAGGGGCAGCCGGTGCGGCTCAAAGGCGTGTCGTTTTATCCCCGTGCCCAGCCCTGGGCCGGGATGTGGACCCGCTGGAACGGCCCCGCCACCCGCGCCGACCTGGAACCGCTGACCACCTTCGGCGCCAACACCATCCGCGTGCTCGTGCCCTACCGCGAGGACCAGGGTGTGATCGACTCCACCGGCGCCCCGACGGCGCGCTTCCTCGACCGTGCGCGCCAGATCGTGCAGATGGCCGGCGAGTTGCAGTGCAAGGTGCTGTTCACCCTGTTCGACTGGTACGACGATACCCCCGCCGTCACCGACCCGCGCTGGCAGAAGAACCTGGTCTACCTGCGCGCCATGACCGATGCGTTCGGGCAAGACGACCGCGTGCTGGGCTGGGACCTGCACAACGAGCCCGACCACTATGCAAGCTGGACCGACCGCCAGCCGGAGGCGCTTGACTGGCTGTTGCGCGTCGGTGCCGAACTGCACCGGCTGGCCCCGCGCCAGTTGGTCACGGTGGGCGTGGGCCATGCGGCCACGCTCTGGCAGGCCGGCCCGCAGGGGCGCACCTTGCTCGACGTGTCGGACTTTGTCAGCTTCCACAGCTATGATGCCGGGTCTATCCGCCAGGACATCGCCGCCGTGCGCGCCCATACCAGCAAGCCGGTTGTCCTCGAAGAGACGGGCTGGCCGACCGGGCCCTGCGGCGCCGACCCGACCTACAACGAGAATCACCAGGTGATCCTCTATCGCGAGATGGTCCAGGCGGCGCAAGATGCCGGGATCGACGGGCTGCTGGCCTGGACGCTCTGGGACTTCCCGCCCACCTCGTCGGCGGGCGCGGGCGTGGAGAGCGAGCACGATCATTTCGGCCTGCTGCGGCTGGACGGCAGCATCAAGCCGGGCGCCGTGCTGTTCCGCGACGGCTTTCGCGCCGGGGTGCCGCCGCTGCCGAGCCACACCACCACCACGCTGCCGTTGAGCGTGGCGCCGACGCCCGGCCCGGTGCAGCACCCGCCCAACTGGCAGCCGCCGCTGGTCTTCCCCCAGACGGGCTTCGATGTCTGGGACGAGTTCCGCGATTACTGGCGCCGCTTCGGGGGCGTGCTGATTTTCGGCTACCCAATCGGCGAGGCGCGTATGGAAGGGGGCCGCAAGGTCCAATATTTCGAACGGGCGCGGTTCGAGTGGCATCCGGAGAATGCCCGGCTCAAGGGTTACGACGCCCTGGATAAGGGCAGCAAGCTGCGGCTGCTGGTCCAGTTGACGCGGGTAGGCGCGACGCTGGCCGACGCGCGGCAGTTCCCGCCCGCCGCGCCCTCGGCGCCCGGCGGCGACGTGCGCTGGTTCCCCGAAACCCAGCACACGTTGCGCGGGCAGTTCCGGCAGTTCTGGGAGCAATACGCGGGCCTGACCAATTTCGGCTATCCGCTCAGCGAAGAGATGCGCGAGGTGTCGCCGGCTAACGGTCAGACCTATACCGTACAATACTTTGAGCGCGCCCGTTTTGAATATCACCCGGAAAACGCAGGCACCCCCTATGAGGTGCTCTTAGGCCAACTAGGTACCGAGATGCTGGCTGCACGCGGCTGCCGTTGACGCGGGGTTCATCGCCCTGGGGAGCCGGTCGCCGGCCTCGGTATCCCGGAGGAACTTGGCATGCAGACGTATGAGATCGCGCCCGATGAATCGATGGAGATGCTGGTGCGGACGTTGAGCCGCATGGTCCGCCGGGACAAAGACCTGGTCCTGGTGATCCCGCCGGGCGTGAACCCCTTCACCGGGGTCGAGAGCGTCACCAAGCTCAAAGGGGTGATGCGCAGCTATGACGCGCGCCTGCA
>CBJNAR010000967.1:0-2091 GCA_966434075.1 uncultured bacterium | reverse complement strand
TAGCCGTGCTGGCCGTAGAAGGCCGAGTCGGCCACGCGCTGGCCGGGCGTCGCGCCGTCCCACTGGTACGGGGGCTGCAACACGACGACCACGTCGCCGGTGCGGGTCGGGAACCAGCCGTTGATGGTGTAGCCGTCAGCCTGGATGGTGCGCGTCTCTTCCTTCTTCATGACGGCGGCGGTGATCTTGACGCCGTTATCGGACAGGTTGTTGAAGGCGTCCATGATCTGCGAGCGGACCTTCTCATAGTCGGCCTGCTCGACCACGCCGCCCTGTTCGCGGCCCTTCAGGTTGACGTAGATGTTGGCCGTGCCGCCGGCCACATAGGCGCCGGTCTGGCTCTTGCCGCGGTTGGCCGGGTCGTAGAGGCCGGCGTCCTGGAGCACCTGGAGCACGTTGGCGCTGCGGTAGGCCGCACCGAAGCCGTGGTCGGAGGCCACGAAGGTGATCGTGTTGGCGCCGAGGAGGTCCCACAGGTGGCCGAGCGCGGCGTCGGCCTGCTTATAGGCCTGCTTGATGTAGCCTTCCGCCGTGGCCGGGTCCACGCCGTAGGCCGGGCGCGGGCCGGTGTAGCTCGGCGAGGAGAGGGCCATGAACTGGTGCGAGAACTCGTCGGTGGTCGGGTAACCGGCCATGACCACATCGGGCTGATAGGTCTGGATGACGTAGTCGTGCACCATGCGGAAGGTGTCGTACCACTTCAGCCCCTGCTCGACATAGGTCTGGCCGTCGATCAGGCCCGCTTCGATGGGGGCGAAGTCGGCGCCGGTGGCGCTGGGGAAGTCCACGGCGATCTTCTGCTCCAGGTCGGGCATGTTGCTGCGCGCCCGCGCCAGGGAGGTAAAGTAGACGCGGAACTTCGACAGGTCGGGGCTGAGATCCATTAACTTGAGGTAATAGCCCACGAGCAGGTTGTTCTGGGGCAGGTTGAGCTTGATATCGGCCCAGTCGCCGGCCTTGAGGTTGGCGACCGCCTGCCCGGCGTCCTTACTCCCCTTCGCGATGACCGCCTTGTCGTAGTTCACCTGGTTGTCGTTGGTCGAGTCGTAGATGTAGACCGGCCAGTTCAGCGCCGCCACCGTGCCGCTGATGGCGTAGGTGTTGAAGCTGAAGCTGGTCTCCTTGGCCGGGCTGAACGACTGGGGCGCCCCGGTCCAGCCCGCGGCATCGCTGATCTGCAAGGTGTTGGTGTAGCCGACGCCCAGCGACTTGACGAAGTCGGGCAGCACGCCGGGCACGTCGAAGTTGGAGGCCACGCCGCGGTTGCTGTAGAAGTTGCGGAAGTCCACCGCCGGGCCTTTGACCTTGGTGCCGGGCAGGGTGGCGGGCCAGTCCATGATTGCCACCTTCTTGCCCATCTTCTCGGCCACTTCGCCGTAGGTCTCGGCCTGCAGCAGCGCGGCATTATACGCCGTGGTGCTGGTGGTGATGGCGTTGCTGTCGATGTGGAACGTATTGTTCACCGCGCCGTGGGTGCCGCTCCACGTGCCGGTGCTGATGCTGCTCCAGCCGGCCCCGGTGTTGGGCGGGAACTGCGGCACCATGCCGTTATCGCCGGTGACGCCGCTGTTGAAGATCTTGGCGTAATTGGGCATATCGCCCGATTGCGCCCACTTTTCCGCCAGGTCGGGCCGCATGCCGTCGGAAACGAAGATCAACTCCTTCTGGGCCTGCGGTTGGCCCGGCGCCGCCATGCTGGGGTGCACCGGCAGGGCCGACACGGCCATCGCGAGGGCCAGCGCCAGCGTGCCGGCGCGCGCGATAACGGGGAACGCGCCATGGTTCCGGGTATGAAGCATTCAGACTCCTCCTTCCAGGGTATCAGGGACATTCACACAGCGGTGATCCACCATGCACGGGGGACTCATGAATCGAAGTCGCCCGCAGGAACCGATTATAGCACAGTGGAGCCAGTGTTGGGGCGTGAAACGGCATCAATAGGAACGAAGCGCACTCAGCTATAGTGATGATTTTCGATCCGCGAATTTTGCATATACGTTGCCGGGATGATCGGGCGGGTGCGCGCCATCGTTTTGCATCCCGGCGGGCGGGGCAACCTCTCCCCCGGCCCCTCCCCGCCGCGGGGAGGGG
>CBJNAR010000966.1:0-2093 GCA_966434075.1 uncultured bacterium | reverse complement strand
GCTGTTGTCGAGCGCCAGGGTCAGCGAGGGCGTCAAAGCCGCCTGCCGCGGGCTGCGCTTCGAGGACCTGGGCATCCCGACGGCTATCGTCGCCGCCGACCTCGCCAGCGGGCGCGAGGTCGTGTTCCGCCACGGGCTGATCTGGCCGGCGATCATGGCAAGCATCTCCATCCCTGGCATCTGGCCGGCCCAGCGCATCGGCGGCTATGTGCTGGTGGACGGTGGGATCGTCAACCCGGTGCCCAGCCGGGTCGTCTGCGAGATGGGCGCCGATGTGGTGATCGCGGTGAAGCTGGGCCGGCACCAGTACCCCGCGCCGGTGGCGGCCACCGCTACGGCGCCCGGCGGCCCCGTGCCGGCGATGATGCCGACGATCACGCGCACGCTGGAGATCATGCAGAGCAAGATCACCACCGAGACGGCGTCCGCCGCTACGATCCAGATCGAACCCGTCTTCAAGGACGAACCCTCGGGCGGGCTGCGCAACTTCCGCGCGGGCCGCCGCTACATGCGGACCGGCCAGCAGGCCGCCGAAATGGCGCTGCCGCTGATCGCCGACGCCCTCCCCTGGCTGCCCCGGTCGCTCTAACCGGCGGGCCGCCTGACCGCAACAGCAGGCGGCCCCGATTGCCCCGCCATGCGTCAACGGTACGGGCCGGTTTGAAACCGGCCCCTACAACGCTGCGGCACGGGCCGGTTTGAAACCGGCCCCTACAGGCGCGTATAACACCCAGCACCATCCTCCTGCGGCCCGCCGTCCCGCGCTTTACACAGATTTTACAGAGACCTTACCTTGCGGTAACCCGGCGGGCGGTGCGGCGGGCTATACTGGGGGCAGGTTCCCCCGGCGGCGGGGGATCGCTACCCGCACCGGAGGCCGTTGCGCGTTCCGGGCCGAAGGAGAGGGAGCTGTGGCTACCGCTGACCGCACCTGGGCGGCCCACCTGTTGCGCCGCGCCGGGTTTGGCGCCGGGCCGGACGAACTCGACCAATATGCCGCGCTGGGCTTCGAGGGCACCGTGGAGCGTCTGCTGGCGCCCCAGCAAGTCGAAGACAGCGCGACGACCGACCTCGAAGCCCAGCGCGGCGCCGGCCTGGAGGCCGATACGCGCATCGTGGATGGGGAGGCGGTCTGGCTGGTGCGGATGGTCTATACGCAGCGCCCGTTGCAGGAGAAGATGGCCCTGTTCTGGCACAATCACTTCGCCACCAGCGTGCAGAAGGTCCATCTGCCCCCGCTCATGTATCAGCAAAACGACCTGTTCCGCACTCATGGCCTGGGCCGGTTCGACGCCCTGCTGGCCGGGGTGGCCCGCGACCCGGCGATGATCTTCTGGCTGGACAACAACACCAACCGCCGCGGCCATGCCAACGAGAACTGGGGCCGCGAGGTGATGGAACTGTTCACCATCGGCATCGGCAATTACACCGAACAGGATGTGCGCGAGGTGGCGCGGACCTTCACCGGCTGGAGCGCCACCCGCGACGGCGCGTACCGCTTCCTGCCCCGCCAGCACGACGCCGGCGTCAAGACGGTGCTCGGCCACACCGGCAACCTGAACGGCGACGACGTGCTGACCATCCTGGCCGGTATGCGCCCGACCGGACTGTTGCTGGCGCGCAAGCTGTGGCGCTGGTTCGTCAACGACACGCCCGCGCCCGACGGCGTGAACCGCCTGGCCGATGTCTACATGCAGTCGAATCACGACATCACGGCGATGCTGCGGGCGCTGTTCCTCAGCCCGGAGTTCCGCGCGGAGGCCAACTATTACGCCACGGTGAAGAACCCGCCCGAATTCGTGGTCGGGGCGCTCAAGCTGCTCGGCCTGGACCAGACGCTACGCGACAAGCTGCGCCCGCCGCTGCTGCGCGGTCTGGCGCTGGCCGCCGGGCAGATGGGCATGCCGCTGTTCGCGCCGCCGAACGTGGGCGGCTGGCCCGGCGGGCGGGGTTGGATCAACCCCGGCACCTATTTCGCCCGCGCCAACTTTGTCGAGCACCTGCTGACCCTGGCCGCCGGGCACCTCCCCGACCTCGGCGTGCCGGGCCGGACCTCGCCCGACGCCGTGGTGGCCGCGCTGCTGGATCGCGCC
>CBJNAR010000965.1:0-2093 GCA_966434075.1 uncultured bacterium | reverse complement strand
AGCGGGGCACCGCGCCTCCCCCAGAGCCTGCACTGGTTGCGGCGGCACCAGCACGGCGACGGCAGTTGGGGCGCCGGCAGTACCGAAGATCAGGCCCATCCTTATTACCACGATCGCTTGCTCAGCACGCTGCGCGCTGTGCTCACCCTCGACGCCTGGAGTGAATCGCCGTGCGACCGTCGGCAGGTAGAGCGCGGCCTGGCCTATATCCGCGCCCACGCCGGCGATCTCGCCAAGGACCCGGTGGAGACGGTGGGTTTTGAGTTGATCTTCCCCACGCTACTTGATGAAGCCGCGCAGCGGGCCCTCGACGTACCGCAGGAGCCGTTCGTGCCCGTGCGGCTGACAGGGGCCGCCAAACGCGCCCGCGCGCCCCGGCATCTGGCGTATGACCGCCGCACGCCCCTGGCCGTCAGCCTGGAAGCGCTCGGGCCGCACTTTGAGGTGGAACTCGCCAGTGCCGTGCAAGAGGTGAACGGTAGTGTTGGTACCTCACCGTCGGCCACCGCCTATCTGTTGCAGCACTGTCCCGATAACGAGACGGCGGTGGCCTTTCTCGATCAGGTGCTGCAGAACGATCAAGCCGCCGGGGGCATGCCTGCCTTCTTCCCCATCGAGACCTTCGAATACTCGTGGGCGCTGTACCAGTTGGGGCAGGCGCAACCCGCTATCTACCGGCACCTGGCCGGCAGCATTACCCCGCTGTTAGACTACCTGTATACCACCCGCACCCGCGCCGGGTGGACCTCGTGCGCCCAGGCCACGGTCAAAGAGTCCGACACGACGGCGGTCTGCTTCTCGGTCTTGAGTCAGGCCGGCTACACGCTCAATCCGGCGCTGCTCTACCAGTACGAGGAAGCGACGCATTTTCGGGTCTACCCCTTCGAGCGCAACCCGTCGCCGAGCGCCAATGCCCATATCCTCGACGCGCTCCATTACTGCGATCCCCGCGAGCGCGCGCCGCGGGTGGACAAGCTAATCCGGTTCCTGACCGAGACGCGCCAGCCGGGTGGGTTCTGGTTTGACAAATGGCACGTCAGCCCCTATTACACGACGAGCCATGTGGTGCTGGCCGCCCAGGACTGGGCGCCCAATCTGGTCGCGCCGGCCATCGACTGGTTGCTGGCCGGGCAGCGCCCCAACGGCAGTTGGGGCTACTATGGGGCCACGCTCGAAGAGACGGCTTACGCCGTGCTGGCCCTGCTGGCCTGGCAGCGCTCCGGTCATTGCATCCCATGCGATGTGATCGCCCGCGCGGTAGACTATCTCCACGCGCACTACACCCGCGACGATGGCGCCTATCCGCCGCTCTGGATCGCCAAGACGCTCTACGCCCCGGTGCTGATCGCGCAGGCTGCCGTGCTGGCCGCCCTGCTGGCCGCCGAATGCCCGGCCTGAGCCCCGCGTTCCGTCATCCCGGTCCTTCTGAGTCGTGTGTCACGGCAGAATTGTCATTCTGAGCGCAGCGAAGAATCTCGTCTCGTTGGGATACAAGACGAGACTCTTCGCTGCGCTCAGCGTGACAATGCTTGGGTGATGGGCGGCTCAGGCCGCGCCCGGCACCCGGCAGATCGTCACGCCGAACAGCCCGACCGGCTCCAGCGCCGAGCGCACCACCTCGAAGCCCGCGGCGCGGGCCAGACTCTCCACCTCGGCCAGCGACCGGCAGCCCATCACCCAGGGCCGGCCCTCGCGATTGACCAGCACGTTGGCGATGAACTCCAACTGCGGGTGGCGCACCTGCGTCGTGAACAGGAAGCGCCCGCCCGGCGGCAAGATCGCCCGGATGCCGGCCATCGAGCGCCGGATGAGATCCGTGTCGTTGAACAGCTCATACACGCCCGAAGCCACCACCACCTGCGGCGGCGGATCGACCGTCGCCAGCGAGCGCGGGTCGGTCGCGTCGCCGAGTTCGTAGCGCACGTTGGTCAGGCCCAGCGCGGCGGCGCGCGCCCGGCCCGCGGCCAGGCCGCGCGGGTCCAGGTCGCGGCAGATGATCTGCAAGCTCCCCGGCCCCAGGTCCGTGCCGGCCTGGAGCTCGCACGCCAGTTCGAGCAGATAGCGACCGGGCCCGGCGGCCACGTCGAGCAGCA
>CBJNAR010000964.1:0-2103 GCA_966434075.1 uncultured bacterium | reverse complement strand
GCACTCCGCACACACGCAGAGGCGGCCCCGGTGGGCCGCCTCTGTCTATCTGAACCCCGGTGCCGGCGCCCCCGGTAATCTACATGAGCGGGGCCGGCAGCGGCCCTACCTGCAATAGCCGCGATCTGTTAGAATGCAGCAAGCACGCCGCATACACCGGGCAACGGATAACCGACCTACCGCTAGATGGAGATGCCGATTCCCATGCACGCCGATCAATCGCCCCCGGCGGGCCGCCGCGCCCGCCTCGCTGTGTTCCTCGTCGCCGCGCTGCTGGCCGTTCTGCCGCTGCTGGGCCTGGCGGCAACCGCCCCGCGCCCCAGCCAGGCCGCGCCCGCCCTGGCCGAGTTCAGCCCCAATCTCCGGCTGAACCAGGCGCAAACCGATCAGCAACAAGAGCCGAGCCTGAGCATCAACCCCAAGGACCCGCGCATGATTATCGCGGCGGCCAAGGACTGGCGCAGCGGCCGCAAGGAAGTCTGGCACTATCGCTCCAGCGACGGCGGCGCCACCTGGACCGACCTCCATCTGCCGGGCCTGCCCGCCGATCTGCCCAACCAGAGCGACCCGGTGGTCATCTACGATGCCGACGGCGTGGCCTACACCAGCATCATCGGCTATAACGACTCCGATTTCACCAGGGGCGGCCTCTACGTCGCGCGCTCGACCGACAACGGCGCCACCTGGAGCACCCCGGTGGCGGCGGCGAAAAATAGCGACAGGGTCTTCAACGACAAAGAATGGCTGACGGTGGACCGCAGCAACACCGCCACGCGGGGCACGCTCTACCTGACCTGGACCCGCTTTACCACCGTCTCCGAGCACCAGGATCGCGGTGATATCGTCGAGGTCCGTTCCACCGACGGCGGCACCACCTGGAGCGAACCGGTGCAGGTCAGCCGCGCCCAGGACCAGACCGATGTACAGGGGTCCTTCCCGGCGGTCGGGCCGGGCGGCGAGCTCACCGTGCTCTACTACGACCAGACCAAAAATGCCGCGCTCTGGGCCGCGCGCAGCACCGACGGCGGCAAGAACTTTGCCCCGCCGGTCAAGGTGGCCGATGCCCACCGCATCCCCTCGCCCCTGCCCACCAGCAAGTTCCGCACGTTCATCCTGCCCTCGCTGGCCGCCAACCCGCTCGACGGCACCCTAGTCGCCACCTGGAATGACTACACGACCAACGCCGACATCCTGCTGGCAACCTCGCGCGACGGTAACCAGACGTGGAGCGCGCCGGTGCGCGTCAACCAGGACACCGGCACGGCAGACCAGTTCTTCCCCTCGGCGGTGTTCGGCCCGGACGGCACTCTGCATGTGGCCTGGCTGGACCGGCGCGACGACCCCAAGAACCTGACCTTCTCCTGCTACTACACGCAGTCCACCGACGACGGCGCGACCTTCGCCCCTAATGTCCGCATCAGCGACGCCCAGAGCGACCCCAGCGTCGGCTTCGGCGGCACGCTGATAGGAGACTACATCCAGGTGGACGCCGTGGCCGGGCGGGCCTGGGTGGCCTGGATCGACACGCGCACCGGCGACCAGAACATCTACGGCGCGAGCATCAGCGGCAGCCTGGGGCCGGGTACGCCGCCCGGCACGCCCGCCGCCACCCCGACGCCTGGCGGCGCCACGGCCACGCCTACCCCGGTGCCGGGGCTGAACTTCGTGGACCCGGCCTTCGCGCGCGTCTGGGAACGCAGCGACCAGCCGGTGGCATCGCACGTTGCGGCCCGGCCCTGGATGTGGGGACCGGCGCCCTTCGCCGCGGGCAACGAATCCTACCAGCAAGGCCCCAACGGCCGCCGGCTGGTGCAGTATTTCGACAAGAGCCGCATGGAGATCAATAACCCCGCCGCCGACCCGGCGCAGAAGTGGTACGTGACCAACGGCCTGCTGGTGGTCGAGATGATGACCGGCAAGATCCAGGTGGGCGACGCGGAGTACGACACGCGCACCTACACGCCCAACGCCGAGCCGGTGGCGGGCGACCCCGGCAGCCCCGACGCGCCCACCTACGCCTCGCTGGCCCGCGTGGCCTCGCTGAACGGCGAAAACCGGGCCGAAGATCGCACCGGCCAGATCATCAGCGCGACGATCGACGCC
>CBJNAR010000963.1:0-2104 GCA_966434075.1 uncultured bacterium | reverse complement strand
GCTAGCGCCGTCGTTCGGCTTCGTCCTTTTCTTCTTCCGGCACCGACCAGACCGCCTCGACCTGGTAGGTGGGGCTGAACCGCTGGATCACGCGATAAGCGGCATCGCTGATGTAGAGCCGGCTCTCTGCGTCCTCGGTGAGCCCGGCGGGCACGCCGAACTCGCCCGGCGCGGTGCCCGGCTTGCCCAGCGCCGGCAAGGCTTCGCCGGTCGGGCGATAGCGCAGCACCTGGGCGGTGAGATTGTTGTTGATCAGGATCTCGCCGTTGCGGCGTGCCAGGATCATATCGTAGGGCACGGTGCCGATGCCGGGGGGCAAGTCCCACTCCAGCAGGTGCCGGCCCCCGGCGATCTCCAGCACTTCCACGCTCGCGTCATGCAACACATATAATCGCCCATCCCAGCCGACCGCGAGATCGCGCGACGGCCCACTGAGCTTCCACTCCGTCTGCTGGGCGCCGGCATGGTCGTAGACGAGGATGATCCCGCGGTTATCGGCGATGTAGAGACGGGTCGCATCGGCGGCCAGGCAGCCCGGCGCGCTGATATAGGTCTGCGGTAGGGGCCAGGTGGCGCGCAGGTGGCCGTCCGGGTTGAATTGCTGGATGCGCGACAGCCCGGTGTCGAGCACGTAGAGGTAGTTCTCCGGGTCGACGGCCATGCCGCAGGTGTGGAAGGTGCGGTCCAGCGGCAGGTCCTTGGGCGTGGTCCGCGCGATCTGCTGGGTAAACTCGCTGCCCATGCCCGCTGGCTGGATGCCGGGGCCGGGGCTGCCGGGCGCGGCCCGGCGCGGCCAGATCTGGCCGCTCACGTTGCCGTTCCAGTCGAACACCCAGATGCTGCCGTTGTCGATGTCGGTGGCGTAGAGGCGACCCCGCGCGTCGGCGGCCAGCCAGTAGAAGCCCGCGGTGCGCACCACGGTCGGCGCCGTGATCCAGAGCACAGCAAAGATGATCAGCGTGGGCAGCGCCGCCGCCAGCGTCGCACGCTGCACCCAGGCGGGCAGCCCCAGCAGCAGGAACCAGATCAGGGCCGCCCCCACCAGCACGATCCCGCGCTCACCCCACACGAGCGCGGGCGCCGTGCCGATCGCGGTGCTCTGCGTAGTGATGCAGGCCGCGATGCCGAGCCAGATCACGGCAGCTCCCGGCCAGATGAGCAGCGGCCAGCCGCGCCGCGCGCCCAGCGCGGCCAGGATGACCCCGGCTGCCGGGATCAGCAGAGTGAGATCGAAGCGGGGTTGCAGATTCACGAGAATCGGGTTACTGATCGCCAGCAGCGCCGCCAGCGTAATCAGGAACACCCAACTGAGAATCCGGCCCACCCGGCGGGCCGGGGGGGCCAGCGTAGTATCGCGGGCCGGGGTATCGGACGTGGTACGGGCCGTCGAGGCCATGCAGGCATTCCTCGCGAGTGAAAGTATGGGTCTGATGCAGGTCACTATAGCAAACGCACCGGGCCGTTGTCAAATACGGTGGGTAACTTTGAGGCCGCGCAGGCGGCCTTCGTAGGGGTAGCCGGAGGCTTGAGCCTCCGCGCTACCCCGCGTTTGGAGATTTGCGGCGGGTTGCCGTATAATGCGGCTGGTATTCCGGCCTGTCGTCTTTACACAGTGGAGTTAGCATGGACCCATCCCCTGCCCCGCCGCCGGCCCGGCGCGGGCCTTTCGCCGGGCTAACGCGCAATGTCTTCGTCCTCGGCATCGTCAGTCTCTTCACCGACATCAGCAGCGAGATGATCGTGCCGGTGCGCATCCTGTTCCTGGTCGGCGTGCTGAACACCCCGCTGATCCTGGCCGGGCTGATCGAGGGCCTGGCCGAAAGCACCGTCAGCATCCTCAAGATTATCTCCGGGCGCATGTCCGACCGGGTGAATTCGCGCAAACCGCTGATCACGGTCGGCTATGGCCTATCCAACGGCATCAAGCCGTTCCTCGCGCTGGCGATGACGTGGCCGCAGGCGCTGGGCTTTATCTTCCTGGACCGCGTGGGCAAGGGCGTGCGCGGCAGCCCGCGCGACGCGCTGCTGGCCGACTCGACCGACGCGCAAAATCGCGGCAAGGCGTTCGGCTTCCACCGCTCGATGGACACGCTCGGCGCGGCCA
>CBJNAR010000962.1:0-2108 GCA_966434075.1 uncultured bacterium | reverse complement strand
GCCGCGCATGGGCACGGCGAGCGACCCTGCGGCTCAGATGGGTCCGGCCGCTGCCCGCCTGCGCCGAAAAGCCAGGCCCCCCGCTACACTGAGCAGGCCGAGCAGCGCCGCCAGTAATACCCAGGGGGAACCCGGCCTCCCGGCCCCACCGGTCCGCGGCATACCGGGCGCGGTGGTGGTCACGCTCACGAGCTCCATGCGCTCTTGCCCGCCCTGGGTCGCCACCGTCAGCACATTGCCGATGCCGGGCGCGTAGTACTTATGCTCCACGAAGCCCGGCTCCAGCGGCGTGTACTCTTCCGTCACCAGCACATCGCGGAACGCACCATAGCGCACCGTCACCGATTGATTCAGGCCGATTACCCGCGCCTTGTCCTCGGCAACCCCGCTTGCCTGCTCCTGATTATAGTTATCGCCGAGATGTGACTGCCCTTCCATGATAATCCCCGGCTGCACGCCGTCGACACCCGCCAGCCAGGAACCCTGCGTGCTGAAGCTGCCGTCGTCGAGCCGCTCCTTGAAGCTTTCGCCGAAGTACCATACATTGCCCGCCTTATCCTGGGCATACCAGTCCTCGGTCTGCTCGACGATCTGCCCCTCCTCCGTCACGTCGTCCTGGATGACCAGGCATTGGACGCCAAGGATCGTTTTGGTGGCGCCGGTCACGGTCACCACCGCCCGCTGCGCGTGGCCGTCGCGGGCGCCTTCGTAGACCCAGGTTCGACCCGGCGTCAGCGGGAAATACGGGTTATCGACCTGCGCCACGAAATTCGCCGGGTCGACCGCCCCCTGGTGGACTGGTGCCGCCGCGGCCACGCCAGGCAGCAAGCCGGAGAGCAGACCGAGCAGCGATAAGATCCCCCTACCGCACCGGCGATGGAATGGATTCAACACAGGCGTCTCCTTTCCGATGGCGGAGCGGAAGGCCGCAACCGCTCCTCGCACAGGCCGGTTTGTTCAACCGCCGATGGCGACTACCGGGCATGCTCGGTATGGCGATACACCTCGCTGATCTGGTAGCCGCGCGTATCCAGCTCCAGGGCCTTGCGGTGGATGGTCGCCAGGGCGCGGGCGCTGAGGTGGTTGATCTTGACCAGCACCAGCGTCTCGCCCTCCGGATCATCCACGGCGGTAATCTGCACATTGCCGACCCCCGCCGCGTAGAACTTGCGCTGGTGGCCGTCCTCCGGCGCGAGCGGGCTGTTCTCGTCGGTCACGAGCACATCGGGGTAGCAGTTGGCCGGAACACAGACCCGCTGGTGGGTCTGGAACACCTTGGCGCAATCCAGGAAGTCGATGCGCGGCGAGTAGCCCTGCAGGTAGCGGGATGTCTTCAGCCGCGGATGGGCGCGCATCAGCAGGCCGGCTTTCGCGCCTTGCACACCGGGGATCCAGGTGTTGGGGGCGCCGGTCAGGTGCCCGTTCTCGTACTCTTCCGGATACTCGCCCATGTTCCAGACGTTGCCGTCCTCGTCCTGCGCGTTAAAGGCGAGTTCCGACTCCTGGATCTGGAGCGAACTGAGGAGCGTTTCCGGATCCTCGACATCGGGGATGTTCGGCGCCAGCGTGGCCTCGCCAAAGTCGCGATCCCACGAGACAATCGTGCGCACGCCGTTGATCACCTTGGTCAGGTCGGTAACGGTGAGCACCACGCGATGGGGCAGCGGCCCGCCGCCCCGGTTGGCGCGCCCCTCCAGGATGAACTGCGTGCCCGGTACGAAGGGCGTCCACTGGTTGTCGATCACCGGCCGGTTCGGGAAATCGTGGCGGTTAAATTCCACCGGCTGCGAGCAGGGTATGGAGCGATTGTCGATGGTAGACTCAGAAGGATCGCTGCTATCGTCGATAGGGCCTGCCAGGGCAACGCCGGTGCTCGTCAAGAGCATCAGGAACACAAAAACCGCGCTCAGGCCGACCGACCATCCGCGCTGTCCTCTAGACATCGAAGCATCCTTTCTCGCCGGATAGGCGTGCTGGTGGCCGCGAGAACAACGGGTGCGTGCAATACTCCTTCTTGCAGATTGTCCTGATTACCTGTGCGGTGGGGCAGGCGGATCGCCTGCCCCACCGCATTTCCAACGCGGGCCGCGCCCGCTATCCGGGGTTGG
>CBJNAR010000961.1:0-2109 GCA_966434075.1 uncultured bacterium | reverse complement strand
GCCGCGCCCGCCCAGCAGGCTGGTGCCGCCCAGCACCACCGCCGTGATGCTGTCCAGGTTGCCGGTCTGCCCGGCCTGGGGATCGCCCACCTGGGTGCGCGAGATGAGCAGCAGGCCGGCGATGCCGTAGGTGATCGCCGCCACAACGTAGACCGACGCCAGCACGCGCCGGGTATTGATGCCGGCGAGGCGGGCCGCTTCGGGATTATCGCCCACCGCGTAGACCGAGCGCCCCCACGGAGTCGCGCGCAAGACGTACCAGAAGATCACATAAAGGATGACCATGAGTACGGAGCCATACGTGAGGTCCGTCCCGGCCAGGTTGAAGGTGGTCCCAAAGAACAGGAGCGGCGCCGGCAGTTGCGTGATCGTCGAGGTGGTATAGATGCGCACCAGGGCAAAGGCAATGTTTAACGTGCCCAGCGTGACGATGAAGGCGGGCAGCCCGATCGTGGTCACCAGCCCCCCGTTCGCCAGGCCGAAGACAATGCACACCAGAAACCCGAGCAGGATCGCCAGAAGGGGATCCAGACCGGAGTTCACCGCTAGGCCGGCCATGAGCACCGACGCCAGCGCCATGATCAAGCCGTTCGAGAGGTCGATCCCGCCGGTTAAGATCACTAGCGTTTGGCCGATAGCCAGGGTGCCCACCACCACTACCTGCTGGATGATCAGGGAGAAGTTGCCGCCCCGCAGGAACTGGGGGGATTGCGTGGCAAAGAAGATGATCGCCAGGACGAGCGCCGCCAGTGGCCCCATGATGGGCGACCCCTGGAACACCCGCAGAATGTTCGAGCGACGCTTGGTGACTTCGCTCACGACTGCGCTCATGGGTAATCCTCCTGTATGAGCGAGCGGCGGCGGACCTCTTCCACCGCCGCTCTGTCATCCCGTGTTACTTGTTGCCCCAGCAGTTGGCCGCGCCGTACTTCGAGTCCTTGCTGTCGACGCCGGTTTGCGCCTTGTCGGTGATGAGCGTGACGCCCGTATCCGTATAGCCGGTGGGCTTCGTGCCGGTCTTGGCAAAGTTGACCACCGCATCGACGCCCAGCGACGCCATCTTCAGCGGGTATTGCTGGGACGTGGCGGCGATCTTGCCGTCCACCACGCCCTGCACGCCCTGGCAGCCGCCGTCAACCGACACGATGGTGATGTCCTTGTCCTTGCCGGCCGCCTTGATCGCGGTGTAGGCGCCGAAGGCTGCGGGTTCGTTAATGGTGTACACCAGGTTGATGTTCGGGTTCTTGCTCAGGCAGTTTTCCATGGCGGTCTGGCCCTCGGTCTGGTCGCCGTGGGTATCCTGGCTGCATACCACAGGCGCAGCGGTCACCAGGTCCGACGAGTCGGGCTTGGCGGTCGCCAGGCCCATGCCCTGGAGGAAGCCGTTGTGGCGCTGGGCGCCGACGGTGATGCCGGGCTGCAGGTCCAGCGTGGCGATGACGGGAGTCTTGCCGGCCATGGCCGCCTTGGACCACTGGCCGATCAGCAGGCCGGCGTTAAAGTTGTTGGTGGCGAACAGCGCATCAACGGCAGTCTGCGGCTCGGTGGCTGTGTCCAGGGCGATGACGAGCACGCCCTTGTCGCGCGCCTTCTGAATGCTCGGCACAATGGCCTTCGTATCGCTGGGGGTGATCAGGATACCCTTGGCCCCGGCGTTCACCATGTTCTCCAGCGCCGTGACCTGCCCTTCGTTGTCGCCGTCTTTCGCGCCGGCGCCCGTCAGTAGCTTGGCGCCCAGTTCGGTGGCTTTGGCCTGAGCCCCTTCCTTCATCTTCACGAAGAACGGGTTCGTATCGGTCTTGGTAATCAGGCCGACGATAATCTGGCCGGAAGACCCTGACCCCCCGGCCGCGGGTGTGTTACCCCCCGACGCGGCGGGGGCCTGGGTCGGGGATTCCGTGCCACAGGCGGTCAGCAGCAGCACGACGATCAGAAACAGCGGGACGCTTTGCTTGTACTTCACGGTGTCTCCTCCTTTGGTGCGCAAATAAATCGACAGGGTAGGTGGCCGGCCAGGCGCTGCGGGCATTTGCTACGCGCATCTCCTTGCGGTCGACCGCGCCCGTGGGCCGGGCGTGCTGGTGTGACTAATCGACAGGCTCGTCAATA
>CBJNAR010000960.1:0-2110 GCA_966434075.1 uncultured bacterium | reverse complement strand
TAGGGACGACGGCGATCGGCAGGCTGCAAATTGGGGAGGTCGCCAGCGGGCGGACTTACAATGTCGTGTTTGATGACGCCGCCTTCGATACTCAACGCATCGGGCTGATCGGCCAACCCAGCCCAACGCCAACGGTCACTGCGACGCCGACGGCAACCGCCACCGCGACTCCAACCAACACACCCGTTAGTGGACCGACGAATACGCCGACCGCCACTCCGACGGCTACGTCTACGAACACGCCCACCGCGACGCCCACGGCGGTGCCGCGGCCCCTGATCTTCAGCGACGGGTTCGAGATGGGGGACCTGAGTGCCTGGACGAGTAGCGGTGGGCTGACCGTGCAGAGTAGCTTGGTCAACAGCGGCAACTACGCCGCTCAAGGCAACACGACCAACGGGGCTACATACGCCAAGGAGACGTTGCCGGCCACCTACTCTGACGGGTACGGACGGGTCTACTTCAACCTGGTCAGCTACAGCAGCCAGGTCAACCTGCTGCGCTTGCGCACCAGCAGCGATGTGTCGCTTGGCTACGTATTCGTGAGCACGAGCGGCAAGCTGAGCCTGCGCAACGATGTGGCCGCTACCACGTTGACCAGCGCCACGAGCGTGGGCAACGGCTGGCACGCTTTGGAATGGCATGCTGTGATCAACGGGGCAGCCGGCAGCACTGAAGTGTGGTTGGACGGCACCCAGATCGGCGACCTCTCGGGGACGGCGAATCTAGGGACGACGGCGATCGGCAGGCTGCAAATTGGGGAGGTCGCCAGCGGGCGGACCTACAATGTCGTGTTCGATGACGCCGCCTTCGATACTCAACGCATCGGACCCTGAACGAAGTTGCACAACTAGATAATCCCTAGCCATCCCGGACTTTGTCTGAACAAAGATCGGACTGAGCGCGTAAGGGCTTCCAAAGCAGAGACCTGCTGATCTATTTGATCAGTAGGTCTCTGTGTGATCCGCATATGCCGGTGCTCTGCCTTCTGCAAGTCTCCCCACGAGCGGGGCAGCAAGCTACACGTCGCGGCGCCCGCAGCGGTCCCGGCCGGCGTGCCATGCGTTCTCTACACCATTTCGCCTATTTGCGGTTCGCCGGCCTGTTGGCGCTCCTGCTCGGTACTCTTGTGCCTGGCTCCGGTGGGCTCGCTTACGCGAGTCATCCGGGAGCCCCTAGCGCACCGCGCGTTGCGCCTTTCCTGGCACCCGACGGCGCGCGGGTCTATGGGCTGTCGCCCCGGCCAGTACATCTCTGGCAATATAATCCGGCTCCCGATGCCTATGCGAACCCGCAGGGATGTGGTGCCTTCAGCACGGCGATGGCGCTCTCGGTCTACGATCCTACCCACTACGGCACCTACGCGGCGGCGCGGCACCTGTTCACCCGCATGGCGCAGGTGCCTTTCTTCGGGGGCACCTTCGAGCGCCAGAACGCCCTCGTCGCCGGTCAGGCCGGGTTTATCGCTCTCAACCACGATCACGGGACGGTTGGTGATCTGGTCACTGCGGTGAACCTGGGTGCGCCGGTGATCCTATTGCTCAACCCCAACTTTCTTGGCATCGGGCAGCACGATGTCCTGCTGGTGGGCTACCGCGCCGGAGCCGACGGCCAGGTCCGCGATCTCTTGATCGACGATCCAGCGCAGGCGGCGAGCCGCCCGGATGCCCCAGCGGAACCTGGCAACCAGGTCATCTCACTTACGGACTTCCCAGCCCGTTGGACCGGGGTCTTCACCGCCATCTTCGATTCCTCAGCCGTAGCGTCCGCCTGGCAAGCCCAGGCGGGGCGCTAGAGGAGGTGACTCCTGATGAACCAGGTCTTTTATACGTTTTTGATTGCTTGGTGGCAATTTCCCTGGTTGTGCTGACTCATCGTCCTGGGGGTGCTGGCGCTCTTGCTGATCATCATCTTGTAGGCGATCTTCGAGTTCCGTGCCTCAGTCAGGCATGCGGCAACCGGTGTGTGACTATGCGGTTCCTCACAGAAGATGTTCATGGGAAACCCGAGACGCACCGCACCCTAACCCAGTGCAGTTCCCGATACCACTCCTCTAACTTCACAGTTCAACCACGGCTTTCTGGTATCCCCAGATAATCCAGTAGGGGAG
>CBJNAR010000959.1:0-2121 GCA_966434075.1 uncultured bacterium | reverse complement strand
GGGTAGGCAACAGCGACACGCCCGGCATCACCGGCAGGATCGCGTCGGCCACCGAGACCTCGCCGCGCAGCACTTCGACCAGCCCCGCTTTGGGATCCACTCCGCACAGCGTGTGCAGCGCCGGATTCTCCAGGTCGCAATCGACCAGCAGCACGCGGCGCCCCGTGCCCAGTTGCGCGGCGGCGGCGGCGGCCAGGCCCAGCGCCACGGTCGAGCGGCCCGTCCCGCGGCGCGGACTCGACACGCCGAGGACCAGCGGGCTGCCCAGCGGCAGTTCGCTGTGCAATTGGGCAAACAGCGGGCGGCAGCTACTGACCACCTCGCGCGGCACCCAGCGGCCCGGCGTCTGATCCCGTGTGCCCTTCACCTGCGATAAAAAGTTCATCTGCTCTGCTCCTGTCCGGGGCCGGTTAGCCGACCTGGATCGTCTCACTCTCGGCGCGGGCGTTCAGCCCCTCGAAGGCCGCCGGATGCGCCGGCTCGGCAACTGGCAGCGCATCCTCGCTGAGCATGCCGCCCGCCGGGGCGGGCGCGGTTTGCCCGGCCTTGTGGGCCGCGCGGTCCGCCTTGGCCGCCGCCTTGCGCCGCTCGGCCAGCGGACGCAGGTAGGGCACGGCCCCGACCAGGATGTCGGGCGCCGTCTCGTCGTCGTCCACCGCCACGGCGTTGCGCACGTCATGCAGCGTGTGCAGCCCCGGATCGAGCCAGGTGACGACCAGGGTCAGCCCCAGGATGGTGAACAGGCCCATCGCCAGCGCCAGCCCGCCGTTCACGACGACGTTCTTCTTGAAGCTCTCGGACGAGGTGGGGTCGCCGGGCGGGTCGGTCACGTGGAACAGGTCGTCGCTGGCCTCGCTGGCCGCCTGCGACTGCAGGTTCAGGCTGTCGATCTTCTGCACGATCTCGTCGTAGCGCAAGCGGTCGGCCTCATACTGCTGCTGGAGTTCGAGCAGGCCCGGATTGGGCGGCGCGCCCGCCGCGCCCGCCGACGGGTCGTTGCGCAGGAACTTCGCCAGCGCGTCCCGCGACTTCTCCATCTGTTTCTGATACTCGTCCCGTTGTGCCGTGTAGAGTTGCAGCGCCGTGGTCGATTGGCGCAACTGGGTCTCGTTGAGCCGCTTGGTGAACAGGTCGATCACCTGGGTGACGATGGCCTTGCAGTAGTCGGGCCGACGGTTCGTGTAGCTGATCTTCACCAGGTGGTCGCCCAGGGCGTTGACGCTCACGTTGCGCTGGATATCGGCGACGACCGTGCCGGCGATCTCATCGGTGGGCATGGGGATCCCCGCGCCACGGGCGACATCCAGACTGAACTGCTGCGTGCGCAGCAACTCCTGCAGCACGTTCATCTGGTTCACCGCGGGGCTGACGTAGCTGTTCCAGTTGCTGTTGACGCTGAGGTAGATGGGCTGCTCGACCCAGACCGTGGCCGCCGAACTGTATCCCTGCTTGGCGAAAAAGAGGGCGCCGAAGGCCACCCCCGCCACCAGCAGCGCCGCCGCCAGCAGGCGCCATTTCAGCCGCAAGGCCGATTCGATATAGCGTCTCACATCCATTCCCCCGTTCTGTTCACCAGCCCGGCAGCGCAAGGCACGCCGGTCGTCACAACCTGGCTTTAGTCTACCAGGGGGGGCTTGCGGGTGTCTGAATTGCCGCGACGGGGATCATTACAGCTTTGACATGCCGGATCTGTGGGCAGGCACTTTATACATCTGAACCGCTGCGTTTATTCTTACAGCCTGTTAATAACAAACCCCATAGATGCGCGTGCGCCTGGCCCGGTCCCGGTTCGCCTGCACCCCGCGGGCCCTGGGCGGCTCCCTGCGCTTCCGCACCGATCCCGCGGATCTCCGGGAGAAGCCATACGATAGGCCAAAATGCGGCGCCGTCCGCGGCGCGCTGGACCGGCGTGGCGGGCGAGCCGGGACGCGCCGGGGCTCCCGGCGCGTGGGGCCGGTTCAGCTATTTGTAAGCATTGCCCGGTATGGTATAATAGCTGGGTATTCCTCTCTATAGCGGGGCGCGCTACTCGTCGGCCATTGTGGAACACCCACCGATGCAGCCAGTTCAGCCAACCACACTTGTCGCATAGCGGTGCGCCCTGCAGGCCGGCAGGCGCCT